>JAQSDP010000309.1 GCA_029945985.1 bacterium
TTCTTCCATATCAACCTTGATGTTGATGAAATGCCGGTTCTGCAATTCGGCGATCTTCTCGTCCTCGAATGATTCGTGCTCCATCACATGACACCAATGACACGCCGAGTACCCGATGCTGACCAAAACCGGCTTGTCCTCAGCCTTCGCCCGTTCAAATGCCTCTTCGCCCCACGGATACCAATCCACCGGATTGTGCGCGTGCTGCAATAGGTAAGGCGAAGTCTCTCCCGCCAGTTTGTTCGTAAATTTCTTAGCTGCTTGCATAGTCCGATTTTACCATCTATCACTTTTCACTTATCACTTCTCACTTATTCCAAACGTCGCCCGTACGCTACTATTGGTCAACGCCTCTGCCAATGAAAAAGATCGATTGGAAACAGCTGACAAAACACCGCACGCTCGGGTTGACGACAATGGCACTCGGCGCGGGAGTCCTGTTCGCTCCGATCGTCATTGGCTCGTGGATCATCGCCCTTCTCGGAATCATCTTCTTCGTCGCCGGATTGCTCCAGTTCGTATATGTACTTCGCTCCGAAGAACGATTCTCGTCATTCATTCCATATTTTTCGGGCGCATTCTGCGTGGCAGTCGGTTTGGTGCTTTTCCTCAGCCCGCGCATGGCACTGATCGCAGTGCTTGCCATCCTGACGATCGCACTGTTTATCGACGGTATCTTCCGGATCTACTCCGCTTTCAAACTCGAGGGATCGGATCGCGTGTGGACGATCTTCAACGGGGCCTTTAGCTTTTTCCTTGGCTTCCTCGTGATGCTCCTCGTCGGAGCCAATCTCGGCCTTGCCGCGATCGGGATCTCCCTCGGCCTATGGCTGCTCGTCGAGGGATGGACGATGCTGCTGATGCCGGAACGCACGTTCGATGCAGCCGACATCGTCAACGATCCGTCCGAGCATCCCGACGCAGCACTCGGACTCGGACCCGGTGCAGTCATCAAAGAAGTACAAGAGCCGATACTCAAACATCGCGAGATCGAGACGAACCACAACATACTCTACAGCCTCACGTTCGTCGTTCTGTTCTTTGTAATACACCTGCTCCGCACCGAGGCCGATTGGAGCTGGCTCGGGTTCATCTCGCCCTTCGCGGCCGTCGTGGGTGATGTGATCATCGCGCTTCTTCTCGGGTTAGTCGTACTGTTGCCGCTCCGGATGCTCTGGCGAAAGATCACGCGCCCGATCGAGCGTGTCGCATGGGACCGCTTCCAGTTTCTGCACAACAGTCACGGCGAACCGACTATGCTGGAGCGCGGCCTGCAATACTGGCTCGGCCTCCGTCTCCGGTTCACGCTCGAACTCCGCGATATGCGCTACTCGCTGAATTACGCGTTCTGGCGGCTGCTGCGGTTCGGCCTGCCGCTCGTCGCGGTACTGATCGCCGTCAATTCGATCTGGGGATTTAGCTGGTACTTTAACTCCGAGAACTGGGCGTCCGCAGTATGGCAAGAGATAACGAAAAACCGGATCGACGTCTGGCGAAAACGGGCCGCGGAAGATGTCGAGAAGCAGGCTATCGCCGGCGGTATCTCGCCCGCCGAAGTCTTCGCTGTCAAGCCAGCGGGTATCGACGAATCCGACTTCAGTTTCATCGTAATTGGTGACACCGGCGAGGGCGACCCCTCGCAGGCCGTATTGCGGGACCAACTCATCGCCGCCGGCAAACGGGACGACATCAAGTTTCTCGTCCTTTCGTCTGACGTCATCTACCCCGATGGCAAGATGAAGGATTACGAGCGCAATTTCTATCTGCCGTTCAAAGGCTTTGAAAAACCGATCTATGCGATCCCCGGCAATCATGATTGGTTCGACGCGAACGAAGGCTTTAACGCCAACTTCCTCGAATCCGAAGCGGCCCTAACGACCTCGAAGGCCCGCCTTCTGGAAGATCTCCAGACCAACGTCATCACCGACGATCAACGTCACCTGAAGGACATCGCCGAAGCAAAACGTCTCCGCGAATACTATCGCATTGATAATGGGCATCAGCGTGCTCCGTTCTTTGAGATCCACACCCCAGGATTCTCGCTGATCGCTGCTGACACCGGCATTCTTCGACGGCTCGACGAGAAGCAGATGGCATGGTTCGAACAGGCGTTAACCCGAGCCGGCACGAACTATAAACTGGTCGTCCTCGGCCATCCGTATTACGTCGCGGGCCGATACACCGCTGCCGGCAGTGAAGACTTCAAAAAGCTCCACGACGTCCTCAAGCGCTACAACGTAAACGCGGTAATGGCCGGAGACACCCACGACTTCGAACATTATCGCGACGGCGAAATGCTCCACTTCGTCAACGGCGGCGGAGGAGCGTATTTGAGCGTCGGCACGTCCGTCGCATTCCCGGATGATCCTGACCTCCCCGACTACGCCTTCTATCCGCGCACCGACGAGGTTAACGCCAAACTCGATCGCGAAACTCCATTCTGGAAACAGCCTTTCCTTCTGTGGATGCGGCTGCTCGGCGGATATCCGTTCGACAGCGAAATGGTATCCGGAGCCTTCGACTTCAACACCGCTCCATTTTTCCAAAGCTTCGTTGAGGTCCGCGTTGAGCGCTCACAAAACCGCGTCCGCTTCCTCGTTCACGGGGTAAACGGACCTCTCCGCTGGCGCGACATCCAGACTACGCCGGGGATAATCCCGCCCGGATCGTCACCCGATGAACTCGTAGAATTTATCGCACCGCTGTCCCCATGATCAGCGGCAGACGGTCTGGCTCTGCACGAACCAACGCTGCCCATTCATGCCTACCTCGTTGCTCGCTTGACGAGCGGACAACGTATATTGCACGGTCCCCGCCGTATCAAACGCCATCACCAGCGTCGTCCCGTTCGCACTCACCGACCAGCGGCCGCGTTTCCCGCCCGTCGCCGCAAAGCTCGGACCATCGACATTACCCGGCGAAAACCCACCCATGTCGAGTGATTGATAAAACACGCCGTTGGAGCAAAGAACGACATCTTTCCTCTCAGAATATCCGTTACCCGTAAACAAGTAGAGCAGCCGCTTGCCCGCAAGCAGCGAGCGTACTTTTTCAGCGGTTGCCAACACCTTCGGCTGGAAAAATTGAATACTGTTCGCTATCGCCGCAGCCGTGTTGAATCCGGTTGCTGCATTCGCCTCATCCGTGATCGAAACTACGACGATGCCGCCGCCACTCCCCGAGAACACGAGTGCGGTGTCGATGACCGCCATTCCCTGCGGAGATCGTTTCACCGTCCTGAAGATCTGCCCGCTTTTAACTTCCTGCGGCTTGCCGACCAATTCCAGTCCGTCGCGTTCGAGATTCGCGTCGGCAATGAATGAAACGAAATCTTTATATCCATGAGCCTTGACCGCGATGAGGATCGTCTTCGCCGGATTCACGATCCCGAATCCCTCGCCGCTCTCTGAGGCCAACCAATCCTTCGGTGCCCCGAAGCTATATCCTTGGGCGTCGTTTGAGAGTCGTATCTGCTGTTGAGCAATTTCGGCA
>JAQSDP010000310.1 GCA_029945985.1 bacterium
CAACGACATAACCGCCAAAGGCGCGGGGTTCAATACTGACACGAATATTGCCACGATTATCACCAAACGAGGACAAACCGAACTCCCGCTTATGTTCAAACGCGAGATGGCTGATAGGATATTGGACGAGATCAAAAAACTGCGAGCCTGATTGCGGGCTTTCCTTTCTTATTCGTGTACTTCGTGGATAAGTTTATCTGAGATCGTCCACGAAATACACGAATCAAGAAGAAATAAGAAGAAAAGCATTGAGCGAAGTTACCAGTCTCATCGCCGATATACGCGAGCAGATCCTGTTTTTACAGGAGCTTGGTGTGGAGGCTCTGGACGTTCGATTGGCGGAGCAAAGCGGGGATCAGCGAATCAAGATAGAAAAAGCCGAAAGAGTTGCCGCTCCGGTTTCTTCTTTCGAGAAAGCACTACCGCCGGTCCCTCTTGAGTTTCCAAAACGAGCTGCGGAAGCCCCGAAGCGCGGAGGATCTAGGATCTCCGCAATGCCGTCATTGAAGACTAGAACGCCGACGATGGCTGCAAAGTCTGAAAATATGCCCAAACCGACCGTTGTAACGCTTGCAGAAGAATCCATTTTATTGAATGTTGCTCCTACACTGGCCGCCACGGCCGACACGATCGAATCGATCCATGCGGAGATCGGCGACTGCACGCGTTGTAAATTGTCGAAGTTAGGGAGAACACAGGTTGTTCACACGACAGGGAACTTCCAAACGGACTTGATGTTTGTCGGCGAAGCCCCGGGTGCGGACGAGGACCTTCACGGGTTCCCCTTCGTCGGACGAGCCGGAAGGTTGCTCACCGACATCATCACGGCGATGGGGTTTGAGCGTGAGCAAGTCTGCATCGGCAACATCAACCGCTGCCGCCCGCCGGAGAACCGCAAGCCCGAACCGAATGAGACCGCCGCCTGCCGGCCGTTCCTCCTGCGGGAGATCGCAGTTATCAGGCCAAGGGTCATCGTTGTTCTCGGAGCAACCGCGGCTCACAATCTACTTCAAATCTCGACGCCCATCTCCAAACTCCGCGGCAATTTCCAGGATTATTTCGGCGTGAAGGTGATGCCTACGTTCCATCCGGCATACCTGCTTCGCGACCCGCACAAGAAGAAGGACGTGTGGGAAGATATGAAAAAGGTACGCGATTACCTCGTTGCGAAATGATACCCTTCGCTGAATCCGAACCAAAAACCTAATCGAAGGCTTTCCTTACGGCACAAATGAGCCTACAGTAATGGCTATCGTCGCAGAAAACCTAGCTTTATCGACCCACGAACTCCGCCTTCGGAAGAGCGGCTTGGACGAGTGTCGCCGAATTACCAAGAAATACGGAACGAGCTTCTACTTCGCTACACAGTTTTTCCCGGCGGAAGTCAGGGAAGGCATCTACGCGATCTACGCGTTCGCACGTATACCCGACGAGATAGTCGATGATCCGTCCCTTACCGATAATGATGAAGCGATTGCCCGGCTGAACGAGTGGGCCGAACGCTGGCGTAGGGCTATGCGCTCGGGAGTGAGCGACGATCCGGTGCTGAACTTCATCGCTGTCCAATTTGCTAAGCACCAGATCCCCATTGAAGACTGCGAAGCCTTCTTAAACTCGATGTTCATGGACGAGGCAAAATTCGCCTACGAGAACTACGGCGAACTCGAAGACTATATGTACGGTTCCGCCGGCGTCATTGGGTTGATGGTGACGCGGGTTGTTGGATATTCGAGTGATGCCGCATTTGAGTATGCAAAGAAACTCGGCTACGCGTTTCAACTTACAAACTTCCTCCGAGACATCCGCGAAGATTACGATGAGTTGGGCCGCGTTTATATGCCGCAGCAAGAGATGGCAAGGTTCGGCCTCACGAATTCCGACATAGCGCTAAGAAATCGTGACGATAGGTTCGTCGAGTTTATGAAATTCCAGATCGAACGGAACCGGCAGGTGTACAATGAGGCATTGCCGGGAATCAAGATGCTTCATTGGCGCGGACGCCTCGCCGTTAGAGTCTCTTACGTTCTCTACAAAGCGATCTTAGGCGAGATCGAGCGGGCGAACTACAATGTATTCGCGGGGCGTGTACGTACGAATCGACAGCAAAAGATCTATCTTTCCCTAAAAGCTCTTGCCGGCGTCTATGAATAAAAAGGTCTTGGTTATCGGCGCCGGCATCGGCGGCCTCGGGACGGCAGGGCTATTCGCAAAAAAAGGTTACGACGTAACGGTTCTTGAGAAGAACGCGAACCTCGGCGGCCGTGCGAACATTTTCGAGACCGAGGGATTTAAGTTTGACATGGGCCCGTCGTGGTATCTCGCCCCTGACCTCTTTGAGCATTTCTTCAAACTGATGGGTGAACGAGTCGAAGATCATCTCGACCTCGTCCGGCTCTCACCCTCCTATCGGATCTTCTTCAACAACGACAAAGTACCACTCGATATCCATTCCGACATCGCTATCGACGGAGCGACGTTTGACGCGATCGAACCGGGATCGGCCGAGAAGCTTCGCGCATATTTAAGACAATCTGAATACCAATATGAGGTCGCGACGCAGCACTTCATGTACAAGAACTACGACACGATCTTCGATTTCTTCAATCGACGCGTGATGACCGAAGGGCAGAAGTTGTCGGTCTTCTCGAAGATGCACACGTTCGTTTCGAAGTTCTTCAAGTCGCGAAAGCTCCAACAGGTGATGGAGTACACAATGGTTTTCCTCGGTACGTCGCCGTACGAGGCTCCGGCTTTGTACAACTTGATGTCGCACATGGATTTCAACCAGGGCGTTTTCTATCCGCAGGGAGGGTTTTACGAGCTGATAAAGGCATTGAGTCGAATAGCGGAAAAGAACGGAGCTAAGCTTCGGACGAACTCGCCGGTGGCCGAGATCGTTGTCGAAGGCGGCATCACGAAGGGCGTAATGCTCGAAAGTAAGGAGTTCGTCAGCGCGGACATCGTCATCTCGAATGCCGATCTACAGTTCACTGAAACGAAACTGCTTGATGAGAAGTGGCGGACGCACGGCGAGAAATACTGGAACAAGCGCGTGATGGCTCCGTCGGCGTTTATTATGTATCTCGGCGTTAGCGAGAAACTACCGGACTTGATCCACCACAATCTGCTCTTCTCTGAAGATTGGCGAAAGAACTTCGACGACATCTATAAAGATCCTTGCCTGCCGGATGAACCTTCGCTCTACGTCTGTGCCCCGAGCGTCACGGACCCGAGCGTTGCTCCGGACGGAAAAGAGAATTTGTTTGTACTTGTTCCGATCGCGTCGGATCTGAAAATCTCTGATCTGGAAAAAGAGATGTACGCCGATAAGGTTCTCGCGTTGATGGAACGCGAGATGAACCTTCCGGGCCTGCGAAGGAAGATTGAATACAAACGGATATACAGCGTCGACAACTTCGCGGCGGACTATAACGCCTTTAAGGGCACTGCACTTGGACTTGCTCACACCATCTGGCAGACGGCGATAT
>JAQSDP010000311.1:0-1407 GCA_029945985.1 bacterium
AGAGATGATATAGGTGAAAAAAACGAGCGACATCAGCAGAAAGACGCGTTCGACGCTCTTCGCCGTGCCTTTTACAACCAGCCACCAGATCAGGATCGCCGCCAGCGGGATCGTGAAATATCGGGAGACGCCGAACAGTTCCGAAGCCTGCGCGATCCCGACAAATTCTGAAATTATCACGCCCGTGTTCGCGACGAATAAGGCGGTCATTACGAGGGCCGTCCAACGTACGCCGAACTGTTCGCGGATCAGATCGGCGAGGCCCTGCCCGGTGATGACGCCCATCCGCACGCACATCTCCTGGACGACGATCAGCGAGATAGTCATCGGAATGAATATCCACAGAAGTCCGTAGCCATATGAAGCACCAGCCGTCGAATAGGTAGCTATACCACTAGCGTCATTTCCTGAATTTGCAGCGATTATTCCCGGCCCGAGAACGACCAGATAGGCGTACAGACGATAATCAGCCAAGCTCCGACGCGAGCGCGAGCGAAACCGCTCGAACCTTCCCACCAGCTTCTTTGGTGAAAACTGCGTCAAATCCATTGTATCTACTATCGCCGTCTGTCATTGATCTAGCCCGTTAGGCAGAAAGTCGAATATAGCACACCGGATACGGAAGCACTCTCATGGCTGAAGCCCTCATACTAGCAAGGGCGTAATTGACCCTGGCGAGTTCCGCAGCCGGCCATGCTACATTTCTTATATGTGCGGAAGAGCATCACAGGCAGAGATCAAGGCGTATCGGCAGAAGATTCACGAATGGCTTGAGCCCGACGACTTTATCCCTCGCCGTAACCTTCGCCCCACGGAGCCAGCGTGGATCGTCGCTAGACGAGAAGACGGCCTTGTCAAAACGCTCCAGGCGAAATGGTGGTGTCAGCGGGACGGATCTGGGCAGTTCGAAACGAAATATCCGACCTTCAACGCCCGCGTCGAAGCGATGCATACCAAAAAGCTCTGGCCCGATCTGCTAAAGAAAGGCCAGCGGTGCATTTACCCGATCGATAGTTTTTACGAATGGCCGATAAAAGGGAAGGGATTGCCACCGGTCGAGATCTTCGTTAAAGGCCGCGAACCTTACGCCCTCGCCGGACTCTGGAGTCGCTATTACGACAATCGCGAAACAAAATATTCGTTCACCTCATTCACCTGTGAGCCTAACGACTTCATGAAACCGCTCCACGAAAAGGCGATGCCGGTGATCCTGAACTCGATCGAGGAACAAAAGCTGTGGCTGCTCGAAGGTGACGAAGCCGTCCTGCGGCCATACGAAGGCGAAATGGAGTTCGTGCAGCTTCCGGATACACTAGAAAAGCTATATCCGGAAGAGAATCAGAAGTACTAAAGGAAGAAACCCGACCGGTGGGGAGGGGGCGTGGGTAGCCCGAGTGCCAGTAGCGC
>JAQSDP010000311.1:1417-3488 GCA_029945985.1 bacterium
CACGTAGGTAAGGACTTTGTCCCAAGAGCCAGACACCGCTATGGGAAACTCCACAATGCAGTCTCCTCAGCGCGGCGTTCTACCTTTGGCGGCGATCTCGTGCGGCGTTACCATCAGCGGTCATGGACACGATCCCCTACGCATTCACCTTTGCCATCGTCCTGCTTTTCAGCCTTTTTCTCATCGCTCTGGGCGGCGTCACACTGCTTGTACCCGCGAAAGCAAAAGCGTTTCTGCTCGGGTTTGCAACATCCGGGTTAACCCATTATCTCGAAATAGCTATCCGGCTAGTCGTCGGCGCCTCGTTCCTATTCCAAGCCCCGCAGCTCATGTACCCGCCCGCGTTCACGGTATTCGGATGGATGTTAATCGCCACTTCGGCAGTTCTCTTCATCCTCCCATGGAAATGGCACCATCGCTTCGCCGAAAAAGCCGTCCCGCAAGCCCTCAAATATCTTCCAATTCTCGGAGTTGTGTCCTTACTGTTGGGATCGGTGCTTCTGATGTTTCTTATTCGAAGTCTGCTTGGACGCTATTGATCAACGAATAGATCAGTATTGCGAAGACCTGCCGGATAACCTATTTGCTTCCCCGATCACGATCAGAACGGTTGGCTAGTAGGTGTCGAAGCTGTACGACAGCATCCGGATCTGAGTCACTGGAATTCCATTTCGAACCGCGGGTGAAAACTTGATCGATTTCGCCGAGGCGATGACGTTATCCGTTAGCCCGTCGGGAAGTTCCTTTATCGGAACAACGAACCCGATCTTCCCGTCAGCCTTCAATTCCACCACAACGAATACCGTTCCCTCTATCTTATTTGAGCGTGCCTTTTCGGTATAACGCGCAGGCTCCTTGCGAATGATCTTGATCGACTTCTCTACAGTTTGTCCGGGCGGGCCTCCAACTGGCTTGCCGAACGCCTCGATCGCTTCAGCCCTTCGTCCAAGGTTCATGAACGCCCCGCCAAGATAAGTCCACGCGACCTTGTTCTTATCCGGGTTAGCGGCGACGACCTTCTCAAGCACCACAACCGCATCGTCGAATTTCCCGGCCTGGTACAAGTCGATCCCGCGGTCCCTCTCCTCCGTCTGAGCAGAAGCAACGGTCGCAAGAAACGCAAATGACACGATGCAAATAATGAATTTAGGCATAACTGGTTGCTCTGTGGTCTCCTCGGATACCGATTATATCGCGACCGGCAGATGTAAGTTGCACGAAACTTACCTTGATCGAGCTCTAAATTGTCGCACCTCGGTCGTATGATACGGATGTTGTCATAATACACGCGTCCGCTATCTTTTCTGTCCACGAGGCTACCGCTTACATGATAGGCAATTGCTTCGGATTCGGTGTAAACTAGCGTCAATTATGAACCTCAGCCTGCTACGTCGAACCTCGGCGATCCTCCTTGTCTCGTTCATTGTTTTCTCGTCACTGCCAAGTGTTTTTGCCGTCGCTTCGCCTGATCCGGTCCGCGGAAAGCACGCGATGGTCGCCTCTCAGCACGAGTTGGCGTCAAGAATTGGCGTTGAGGTAATGAAGAAGGGCGGTAATGCCGTCGATGCTGCGATCGCGGTCGGAATCGCTTTGGCGGTTGTCTATCCCGAGGCGGGAAACCTGGGCGGTGGGGGCTTTATGCTGGTCCGCTTCAAAGACGGCCGATCGACCTCGATCGACTATCGTGAGATGGCTCCCAAGGCTGCTACGCGTGATATTTTTGTCGATTCACGGGGCGAGTTGATCAGAGGTGAAGGTGGTTCGACTGTCGGCTATCGAGCCTCAGGCGTACCGGGAACGCTTGCCGGATTTGAGATGGCGTTCAAGAAATACGGCAGCGGCAAGGTCAAGTGGAGTGATCTCGTCGAACCTTCCATAAAGTTGGCAAATGAAGGTTACGTGCTGACAAATCGCCTCGCGGTAATTCTCTACGCCTATCGCGAATGGCTAGCGAAATATCCCGATAGCGATCGCATTTTTTTGCGTAACGGCAAATATTATGAAGAAGGCGAACTGTTTAAACAGCCGGAGCTAGCCGCGACGCTCACGCGGATCAGCCAAAACGGAGCGA
>JAQSDP010000312.1 GCA_029945985.1 bacterium
GCGACGGGCATCGAATTGCCTGCCGAAACCAAGGGGATCGTACGCGACCCGGCACGGTGGAACGGCGACTCTTTGGCATCCATGGCCATAGGTTATGAAATAGGTGTAAGTGCTTTGCAAATGGCAACCGCTTTTGCGACGATAGCAAACGACGGGGTCAGAGTTAGGCCGCATATCATCAAGGAAATACGCCAGTTTGACGAGAAAGTCGGTTCGACGCCTGAGCCCGAAAAGGAGCAGGTGGTGTCGGTGGAGACCGCTCGAAACATGCGTAGACTGCTGCGGGAAGTGGTCGTTTCGGGCACTGCAAAGCGAGCGGCGGTCGATGGATATTCCATCGCGGGGAAAACCGGAACAGCGTGGAAGTTTGACGAGAAGACGAAGCGGGTGAGTGCGGCAAAATATATGTCTTCGTTCATCGGCATGGCACCGGCCGATAATCCAAAAGTCACGATCGCCGTGATCATCGACGAGCCGCGCATCGGGGGACGTGACGGAGGCCAAGTCGCCGCTCCGATCTTCAAGGAGATCGCCGAGGAGATCTTGCCCGAGTTGAATATCAGGCCCGACATTCTTTCTGAAACGATGGTCGCGGAGAGTGACAATGATGTTTATTCGGAAGAACCCATCGGAGATGTGTTTGGATCACCTTTGAGCGGCGACGCCACGGTCGGCGACGCTCCAATTGTTCCGAAAACTGAAACGAGAACAGCGGCCGCGACAGTTCTACCAAAGAACCTCATAGTCAGCGAATCGCCGAAGCCGACACCCGAGCCGAAGAGGCGGGCTCCGGCTCCGGATAGAACAGAAGAGAAGATCAAGCCCGCAGTAGTTGATCGGCCACGGATGGTCGTCGGAGAAAAACCGGGAAACGAGGTGAAACGCAAGACTTGAAACTCCAACAAGCGATTCAATACATGGGTGCAGAGACACCCCGAATCGAACCCGCCTTGATGGCTCGCGATGTCGTGTCTTTTGTGATCGACTCGCGTGAAGTAAAGGCGGGCGATGTCTTTTTTGCGCTCTCGCAACCTGAATACAGGAACAACGGCTTCAACGGCGATTTTGACGACGCTACGATTTACGTAAGGTCGTCGCTTGAGAAGGGGGCGACCGCCGCAGTGGTTAGGCGGGACCGTTTTGAGGAGCATCGTGCTGAGCTCGAGTCTTTTGAAGATCGTCTGGTATTTGTCGACGACTCGATCTCGGCCTTGCAGCGGCTGGCTCATCAAGTATATCTCGACTGGAACAAGCCTGTCGTAGCGATCACGGGTAGTGCCGGAAAGACGACCGCGAAGGAAATCACGGCTCACGTACTTGAAGCAAGCGGACGGAAGGTCCTCAAGAACATAAAGAACTATAACAACGGCCTTGGGCATCCCCTGACAGTGCTGACTCTCGCGAAAGATCCTTCATACGAGGTCGCGGTTCTTGAAATGGGAATGTCTACGCCTTTGAACGAGATCGCAAGACTTTGCAAGATCACGCCGCCGGATGTTCCCGTAGTTCTGAACGTACTGCCGGTACACATCGAACACTTGGGAACCATAGAGCGGATACAGCAGGCAAAGTCTGAGATCGTCGAAGGTATGAAGGATGGCGGCCGGGCTGTACTCAACGCGGACGATCCGCGGGTTGCTGCCATGGCCGGGTTGAGCCAGGGTAGCGTTGTTACTTATGGCATCGAGAATGCGGCAGATGTTCGTGCGTCTGATATTTGTTTTGAAGGATTTGGGTCGACATCTTTTTCGCTGACCACACCGAGCGGATCAGCGAGCGTCTCATTTCCGCTGAACGGCCGGCACAATATCCTGAACGCGCTTGCCGCAGCCGCCGTTGGACACAGCTTCGGTATGACAGCTGCCCAGATAGGTGAGAGCCTGCGAACTGTGGCGCCGCCTCCCCAGCGTGGCGAGATGCTTCGGTTTGCAAAAGGGTTCACTGTCATCAATGATTCGTACAACTCGAATCCGGCGGCATTGCTGTCCATGGTGGATACGCTTGTCGAAGGCTCCGAAGGCGCAAAACGTCGGATCGTCGTAGCGGGTGAAATGCTTGAGCTTGGCAACGACGCTGAGCGGCTCCATGCGGAGACAGGTGAGAAGATCGCGTCGCGGAAGGTCGATATGCTGATCGGTGTGCGCGGACTCGGGCGGCAGTTAGTCGACGGCGCTAAGAGTGCGGGTTTGGCGAATTCGGTTTTCGCGTCTGATTCGCAAGCGGCTGGAGAGATACTTGCACGGGAGATCGACGAGGGCGACGTAGTTCTTGTAAAAGGTTCAAGGGGTGTTCGGACGGAGAAGGTTATTGAAAAACTGTTGGAGAAGTTTGAAGCCGAAAGGTCGGCGGCAGTGCTGCGTTGAGCTTTATCGCGGCAGACTCGAACAAAAGCGCAGATGCTCTACCACATCCTTTACCAACTGATCTTCAGGGAATACGGCGCCGCGAGTGAATCCTGGTTCTACAAGGGACTGAACGTATTTCAATACGTTACTTTCCGGACTGCTTGGTCGACGATAACGGCTCTGCTGATCACGCTGTTCTTTGGCAAAAGGGTGATAACGAAGTTGGCCGATATGAAGTTTGGCCAGGAGATCCGTGAAGAGCTTTCCGAGGAGCATCAGGCGAAACGCGGTACGCCGACAATGGGCGGCATTCTGATTCTCGGATCTGTATTTCTTTCGACGTTACTCTGGGCCAGACTCGACAGTGTCTTTCTATGGCTAGCTCTTGGCGCGACGACCTTGTTCGGATTGGTAGGATTTGCCGACGATTGGATCAAGATCGTGAAGAAGCGTTCACTAGGGCTGACCGGAAAGCAGAAGCTGGCGGGACAGTTGATAACGGCTCTTTTGGTTTGGTCGGTTCTATACTTTTTCACCAATTACTCGTGGAATCTGAGCCTGCCCTTTTTAAAATGGACGGCTGATCCGTACGGTGTCAGCGTTATCCCGCCGGTACTGTATTTGATCTTCATCTCGTTCATCTTGTTAGGTTCGTCGAATGCCGTGAATCTGACTGACGGAATGGACGGGCTTGCATCGGCGGTTACCTTCATTGCGATGGCTGCTTTGACGGCGCTGACATACGTGGCGAGCGACCGTCGATGGGCGGAGATCCTTGATATCACGCACAATCCGGCGTCAGCAGAATTGACGGTTTTCTGCGGGGCGATGGTTGGGGCGAGTTTAGGATTTCTTTGGTATAACGCGCCGCCCGCGGAAGTGTTTATGGGCGACGTAGGCAGTCTTGCGATCGGTGGGGCGCTCGGGACGGTCGCTATCCTGACGAAGCAGGAGTTTCTGCTGCCGTTCATCGGCGGCGTATTTATTATCGAGGCGATCTCGGTAATGTTGCAGGTCGGCTACTTCAAGTTCACGAAGAAGACGGCGGGGGTTGGAAAGCAGATCTTCTTGCAGGCTCCTCTGCATCACCATTTTCAACTTTCGGGTTGGAAGGAACCGAAGATCGTCTTCC
>JAQSDP010000313.1 GCA_029945985.1 bacterium
TCAGGGAATCGACGGTGAACGTTCCCGACGAGATCTCACGCATCTTCCGATCGACGTATTCCGCGAGCGTATGGATGTAATCGTTATCGCCGTCCGAGCGAATGCTGTACGTCTGGTTATAGATCTCGACGCGGACGGTCTGTTCAGGATCAGTTTGTTGTCGCAGGCTCATTTACTATGCGTGCCTCCCGATCGCGTGTGCGACATCGCCGTCGATGATGGTTATCGCATCGAGCATCGCTTCGACCTTCAACTGGATGGCGTCGCGTTCTGATAAAAGCGAAGCAAGCTTCTCTTCCATCTGCGAACGCTCTTCGCGTATCTGGTGCGTGCTGCGTCGAAGTTCGGAGAGTTCTCTTTCGATCTTCTCCTTTTCTTCACGCATCTTTTTCGCATACTCGATCGTAAGATAGATCTTATCCTCGAGATGCGAGAATTTCTCCATTCCCGTTAAGCCGTTCATTCAGCCTTTCTCCAATTGTCGGGGGTCATGAATCTTGGATTTCCGATTATGAATTCTTTATCACCAAAGTTCAAGTTGTTTAACCATCCGACCTAATTTCTTTGTCTTACACCGAGGTTCGAAGCGAGAGTTTCCAACATTTTCTCGTGTGCGTTCGTCACTTCATCCTCGATCAATGTCCGTTCATCGCTCCGATAAGTGAATCGTAGCGTGAGCGATCTTTCATTTTCGCCGAGTCCCTTGCCCTCGAACACGTCAACGAAATTAACACCCCTAAGTAATTCGACTCCCGAGTGCAACGCACCGTGTTTGATAGATGCGAATGCCGTTGACCTGTCCACGACGAAGGAGACATCGCGAACAACAGCAGGGAACTTCGGAAGCGGTTTGTATCGAATAGCCGTCGGTTCTTCTTCAAGCACCGCCTGCAGATCAATCTCCGCGACGAACACGGGTTGTTTAAACTTATAATTAGCCGCGATTTCCTCGTTCAGTCTCCCGAGATATCCGATCTGCTTTTCACCAACGGATATCGAGGCAGCTTGGCCGCGACGAAGATGCTTCACATCCGCCGTCGCGAATTTAAGTTCACCGACGCCAACAGCACCGAGAGCCATCTCAACCGCTCCCTTCGCGTCGAAAAGATCCAATCCGCGAACGGGCATTGAACGATTTTCGTTCAACTCGCCGCCAGTCAAGGCGATTGCGAATAATTCGCGTTCCTTTGGGAGACCGCGTTCACCGTCAGCTGCGAATACCTTCCCCATCTCGAACAGCTTCAGGTCTTTCCGCTGGAAGTTCATGTTATGCCGTACAGCATCCAGCAATCCGGGGATCAGCGTCGGCCGCATACGAACCGCACCTTCGATCACCGAATCTCGCAACTCTACAAACGCCCCCTCGAGGGAGCCGTCGAGCAACTCCGGAACTTCCTGAATCACGCCGTCGTGTTTCGTATCGATAAAGCTGTACCCGATCGCTTCATCGAACCCGACATCCCTCAACCCTTTCCGGATCCGCTTCTTCCGCTCTTCGCTCGGCTGATATTCACCCGCACCGAACGCCGGCGGCAGTTCTTCAGCAATGCTCTCGTAGCCCGCATGCCGCGCGACTTCCTCGACCAGGTCTTCCTCGATCGCGATGTCATGCCGCCAGGGCGGCGCCGTGAATGTGTGCGAGGCGACAGTGCTTCCATCTGACTCAAGCTTCGGCGTGATGCCCAATGCCGACAGGGTCCGCAAGCATTCCTCGATCGGTACGTCGAGGCTCGACAACCGCTTCGTAGCGACGGCGATGTCCGCGGATTCAACTTCCTTGACTTCCTGCCGATTCGGATAGACGTCGATGAATTCACCTGCCTGTCCGCCTGCCAGTTCAACGATCAACTGCGTGGCTCGGTCCGACGCACGTTTCAGGTTCTCGATGTCGACCCCACGCTCGAAACGGTAGCTTGCTTCAGTTACGAGCCCGAGCTTACGCGAGGTCTGTCGAATGCTGGCACGATCAAAGTACGCGACTTCCAGCAGTATGTTCTTTGTCGTATCAGTGATCCTGCTGTCGAGCCCGCCCATCACGCCGCCGACCGCGACCGGCTTCTCGGCGTCGCAGATCATCAGCATCGAATCGTCCAACTCGAGCTCGACCTCGTCGAGTGTGGTCATGTTCTCGCCGTTCGCCGCACGCCGCACAAAGATCCGGTTTTCAGCAAGCTTATCCAGATCGAACGCATGCATCGGCTGGCCAAGTTCGAGCATTACGTAGTTTGTTATGTCAGCGACGTTATTGATCGACCGCTCGCCCATCGCTTCAAGTCGGTCAACCAGCCACTGCGGCGATGGTCCGATCTTCACACCGCGGATGATCCGAGCCGTGAAACGGTAACAGAGATCTGAATCCTCGATCTTCACTACATCCACCGCAAGCAGTGACGGAAACGGAGCATCCGGCAGCCGATCCAGACTTCGCCGATCTACAAAGATCGCCTTACCTGTCGAAACGCTCAACTCACGAGCCACACCGAGATGAGACAGACAATCCGGTCGGTTCGACGTCAGATCGATGTCGAGCACAAAGTCGTCCTTATGCTCGTGAATCCCCTCAACCGCCAACCCAACGCGCGTCAACTCCTTCGCGACGTCCTCCGGCGAAAGTTCGATATCAATAAGCTCCTTGAGCCAGTTGTAGCTGATGTTCATATGGAACGACGGCATCTTGCCGGCGGTTCTGAAACGTTTAAGAGTTGCCGGCAGGATGCCGGAGGTCTATTATCGAAACTGCTCCAAAAATCTTACATCGTTCTCGAACATATGGCGGATGTCGTCGATGTTGTACATCAGGGCGGCCATCCGTTCGAGGCCGAAGCCGAAAGCGAATCCCGAATAGACCGTCGGATCGACACCTACCGCCCGGAGTACGTTCGGATGTACCATTCCCGATCCGCCAAGTTCTATCCAACCCGAACCCTTACACGGACGGCAACGTGAGAATGTCAGTGGTTCACCCTTAAAAGTGACCGGCTCACCTCCGAACGTAATTGAATCCGAAATAATGTCGCTCTTCTCATGGCCTTCGCTAACTCTCCCCGAGCCGTGGCAGACGAAGCATGAGAAATCGAATTCCGCAGACGGCTCGGTGAAAGGGAAGTATGACGGTCGGAATCGTGTCTTAGTATCTGAACCGTACATCCGCCGCAGCCATTCCGTTACGGTCCCCTTCAGATGGGCCATCGTGATGCCTTTGTCGACGCACAGACCCTCGATCTGGTGGAACATCGGCGTATGTGTCATATCCGGGGTGTCGCGGCGGAATACGCGGCCGGGTGCGATCACCCTTAGCGGCACCCCGCGGCGTTCCATCGCACGGATCTGAACCGTCGAGGTCTGCGAACGAAGTGCATAGCCCTCTGTCGTGTAGAACGTGTCCTGCGATTCGCGGGCGGGATGTCCTTCCGGAATGTTCAACGCGTCGAAGTTGTGGAAGCTGTCCTCGATGTCGGGGCCGCTCGCG
>JAQSDP010000314.1 GCA_029945985.1 bacterium
CAATCTTTCGGTCGAACTCTATGAGAAGGGAGTTCTCGACAAATACGGCGTCAACTTGATCGGGGCAAACATCAATGCGATCAAGGTCGGCGAAGACCGCGAGCTTTTCAAGAAAGCGATGGATGAGATCGGGATTCCGTCGGCTAAGGGCGGTTTCGCTCACACCTGGGAAGAGGCTCAGAAAATCGTAGATGAGACCGGTTACCCCGCGATTATCCGGCCAGCCTTCACGCTCGGCGGTACGGGCGGTGGAACGGCGTATAACCCAGAAGAGTTCGAAGAGATCGCCAAGGGCGGTCTCGCCGCTTCACCCGTCTCTCAGATCCTTGTCGAAGAGTCGATCCTCGGATGGAAGGAATACGAGCTCGAGGTGATGCGTGATCTGAACGATAACGTCGTCATTATTTGCTCGATCGAGAACTTCGATCCGATGGGAGTGCATACCGGTGACTCGATCACGGTCGCACCCGCGCAGACGCTTACCGACGTGGAATACCAGAACTTGCGGGATATGTCGATCAAGTGTATCCGCAAGGTCGGCGTGGAAACTGGAGGGTCCAATATCCAGTTTGCGGTGAATCCTGCAGACGGTGCTGTTCGCATCATTGAGATGAATCCGCGTGTGTCTCGTTCGTCTGCGCTTGCGTCCAAGGCGACGGGATTCCCGATCGCGAAGATCGCGGCGAAGCTGGCGGTCGGCTACACGCTCGACGAGATCCCTAACGACATTACTAAGAAAACTCCGGCATCTTTTGAACCGACCATCGATTACGTGGTCACCAAAATACCGAAGTGGGCTTTTGAGAAGTTTCCGAGTGCCGAAGATGTGCTCGGAACGCAGATGAAATCGGTCGGCGAGGTGATGGCGATCGGGCGGACGTTCAAAGAGTCGTTGTTTAAGGGCCTACGATCGCTTGAGGCGGTCAAGCCATTGCGTCTTGTCGATGTACCCGATGAAGAACTTCAGCGAAAGCTGGCACGTCCAAATTCGCAGAGATTCTCCTACGTGACCTACGCCCTGCAGAGAGGTTACACGATCGGTGAGGTGCATCGCTTGACCAAGATCGATCCATGGTTCTTGGACCAGCTCTCACAGGTGATGGAGTTTCAAGAGACGCTGGCTGGCAAGGAACTCGCTACGTACACGGAGGAGGAGCTTCGAACGGCGAAGGAGTACGGCCTTTCTGATCGTCGATTGTCGTTCCTCACCGATGCGAGTGAACGGGAGGTCCGAAATCATCGGAAAGATATCGGTATCACTCCGGTTTACAAGCGTGTCGATACGTGTGGAGCGGAATTTGAATCGTTCACGCCGTATATGTATTCGACGTACGAGGAAGAGAGTGAGGCCGATCCGACGGATCGACGCAAGATAATGATCCTCGGGTCCGGGCCGAACCGGATCGGTCAGGGAATTGAGTTCGACTACTGCTGCTGCCACGCTTCGTTTGCTTTGAGAGATGCGGATTTTGAGACGATCATGGTCAACTGCAACCCTGAGACCGTCTCGACCGATTACGACACATCGGACCGACTTTATTTCGAACCGCTCACGTTTGAAGACGTGATGAACATTGTCGATGTCGAGAAGCCGGAAGGCGTGATAGTTCAGTTTGGCGGGCAGACTCCGCTGAATCTCGCGGACAAACTCCACGCTGCCGGTGTTCCGATCATCGGTACCTCGCCCGATTCGATCGACCTTGCCGAAGACCGCAAACGATTCTCGGCCTTACTAAAAGATCTCAACATTCCCCAGCCGCCGAACGGTACTGCAACATCACCGGAGGAGGCAAAAGTCATAGCGGCAGCGATCGGATATCCAGTCGTCGTGCGTCCGAGTTTTGTGCTCGGCGGGCGAGCGATGGCTATCGTTTACGATCAGGCTTCCTTGGACGAATATATGCGTACGGCGGTCGATGCATCGCCCGAGAAGCCGATACTGATCGATAAGTTTTTAGAACGTGCGGGCGAGATCGATGTCGACGCCCTGGCGGACGAAGACACGGTGGTGATCGCGGGCATACAGGAGCACATCGAGGAAGCCGGAATTCACTCGGGCGATTCGTCGAGTGTACTGCCGGCACAGAAGATCCCGGTCGAGCATCTTGAAACGATTCAGCACTACACCGGCCTACTTGCTAAAGGGTTGAAGGTCAAGGGCTTGATGAACATTCAGTACGCGATCCAGAACGACCGGGTGTACGTGCTTGAAGTGAACCCGCGTGCTTCGCGTACGGTGCCGTTCGTTGCGAAAGCAACGGGAGTGCCGATCGCAAAGATTGCGTCGCTTGTGATGGCCGGTCACAAAAAGCTCGTAGACTTCAACCTACCCGACGTTCTTCACGTGCCGCAGATATTTGTTAAATCGCCCGTCTTCCCGTTCAAGAAATTTGCCGGTGTCGACCCGATCCTTGGGCCTGAGATGCACTCTACGGGCGAGGTGATGGGCGTTGGAGTGACATTCGGTGAAGCGTACGGCAAGGCGATGGAAGGGGCCGGGGTTACGCTGCCGCTGTCGGGGAAGGCGTTCATCTCCGTGACGAACGCAGACAAAGGCCAGGCCGTAATTCTCGCTCGCCGATTGAACAAATTGGGCTTCGATCTCGTCGCAACTTACGGCACGGCGACGCGGTTACACGAAGTCGGCCTAGAATGTGAAAGCGTTTTCAAAGTAAATGAAGGCCGTCCGAACATCGCCGATCTGATCCGCCAAGGAGATATCGCCCTGATCATAAACACCCCCCTCGGAAAGGTGTCACACTTCGACGAGAAAGCGATCCGCAAAGCAGCTCTTCAGTTCAACGTCCCATGCGTTACCACCATCACCGGAGCTGAGGCGTTGGTCGAAGCGATCGCTACGAAGCTATCGGAGAAAAGGGTGACCGTCAGAAGCCTTCAGGAGATTCACGGCACAAGGAGTTTGTCCGCCGAAGAATCATCCTGAATGTTTCTTGACCAAACGTGCCGTTTACAATAACTTAACGTCTAGAACTCGAACGACAGATTTTAAATATAGGAACCCGGCCGCTATCGCTCGCGGTTCTGATTTACTACATGAATGAATCGCACGACCGCGAGATCATAGGCGGGCATCTGCTCGTAATTGGCGGGGCGGAAGACAAGTATAACGAGCGCAGGATCTTGAAGAAGTTTCTCGAGCTTGCGGGCGGCGAGAAGGCGGAGGTACTCATCGTGCCGGTCGCGTCTGACTATCCAGAGTTTGCCGCTGATGTCTACACGCAAGCTTTTCGCAATCTCGGCGTCGCGAATCCTCGGGTGCTGAGGGCGACAGCTCGACAGGACGTGTTCCAGGCGGACGCTAAGGCTCTTCTTGATGGCGTTACCGGTGTTTTTATCACGGGCGGCGATCAGATGCGGTTGGTCTCGACGCTGGGCGGGACCGAGTTTGCCGCGATTCTGCGGCGGATGGTTCGCGAGACAGAGATCGTAATGGCGGGGACTAGTGCCG
>JAQSDP010000315.1 GCA_029945985.1 bacterium
TCCGCCCGAGTGTATTTTGTTGATATCTGCTCGGCGCCCTGTGCGTATTCGACACGCTTCATCGTTTCGGGAAGCTGACCGAGCCGCTCGATCACCGCGTCGGCGAATGCGTCGGTGCCTGCCAATTCTTTGCTCAAACCTTCCTTGAAGATGTCCGCCGTGTGAACTCCATCCTCGATGGTTCTGAGCCACGCGTTGTGCACTTTTTCGGCGATATCCGGCTGGCCGATGTGGACGAGCATCATGATCGCACCGTGGAGCAGTCCGGACGGGTTCGCGATACTCTGCCCTGCAATGTCCGGAGCCGAACCGTGGATCGCCTCGAACATCGCGACGTGCTCGCCGATGTTGGCCGAACCGGCAAGTCCGACCGATCCGGTAATCTGCGCCGCCACGTCGGACAAAATGTCGCCATACAGATTC
This sequence comes from bacterium, assembly GCA_029945985.1. Classification (GTDB taxonomy): domain Bacteria; phylum Acidobacteriota; class Blastocatellia; order Pyrinomonadales; family Pyrinomonadaceae; genus OLB17. Next base: position 424 of record JAQSDP010000315.1, read on the forward strand.
GGCATCACGATCACGTCAAACTTTTCCGGCGTGTCAGCAAGTTTTGCGGCGCCGATGTCGACGATCCAGTGTTCATTCTCGATCTGCGGATACTCGGCCGCGATCTCGTCGAATACCTTATGAAAGAGACCGTCGGTCATCTTCATAATGTTGTCTTTGGTGAAGCAAGTGACCTTCTTTCGGTTGTTGAGCCGTGCGTATTCGAACGCGTATCGGACGATCTTTTCGCACCCGGGGCGGGTTATCAGCTTGAGACACTGATAGACCTCGCGCGTCTGCCGATGTTCGATGCCCGCATAAAGGTCTTCCTCGTTTTCGCGAACGATAACAAGGTCCATTACGGGGTGTTTTGTCTTGACGAATGGATGGTATGAGACACAGGGGCGGACGTTGGCATAGAGCCCGAGCGTTTTCCGGACGGTCACGTTGAGCGATTTATATCCACCCCCTTGCGGTGTCGTGATCGGCGACTTCAAAAACACCCGCGTCCGGCGAAGTGATTCCCACGCCTCAGGGGCGATTCCCGCCGTATTACCCGAGAGGTATTCCTTCTCGCCAATATCGATCTTTTCGATCTCAAGGCGTGCACCCGCCGCCGTGATTATCTTGAGCGTCGCGTCCATTATCTCAGGGCCGATGCCGTCGCCGTAAGCTACCGTGATTGCTGTGTTTGTTGATGCCATTAAAGTTGAGTTCCTAGGTTAGATTTCGTTACAGCTCCCGGGGCACACTTCGTCCCGACCAATCATCGTTTCGGATCATCAGTGAGCACGGGCCGGATCTTTCTGAAAACTTAAAGTCCAGTTGGAATGCGGAAGCAGTTACCTGCGGCTGATCATCACTTCGGTTGCCTTGAAAAGGGCGTAAGCGTTCATGCCTACTTTCAAGCCCATCTCCTCACATCCCCGGCGAGTGATGATCGAGACGATCCGCTGCCCGCCGACGTCAACAGTGACCTCTGCAAACAGCCCTTCGTAACTGATACTCGTTACAACTCCATTTAGCCTATTGCGTACGCTGATCTGCTCCTGCATCGCCGACAATTTCGGGTCGGGCCTTCGAAGTTCGGGCTTATTTCCAGACAGGCGTTCTATCTCGCTCGCAGGAATTCGATGATGCCCGCCCGGGGTTTTAACCGATTCGATCTTGCCGTCGTAGATCCACTGCTTGATCGTCGGGTAACTGATCCCCAATATCTCGGCCGCAGCTTTCGGCTTCAGACTTTCCATGTATAGTTTTATACGGTTTCGACCTAATAAATCAACTTCAAATCGTATTATATATACGATATTATACGATTTATTTTCGAATTCCAACGTTTTTGGCAGTTAGAGAATACACTTCTGCCGTCGATCGCGCACCAAATTTATCCTTTGGCTGCAGATCGGGTAGTCGCACCGGCATCGACTTGTTCTCGAATCTAGTGTCACGAAAGTCAACAGAAAAGGCTGCCGAGTTGGCAGCCTTGCTTGATCGCTTGAGTTGAACGAGTGTGAACTTAAGAGCCTACAGGAAGTAGGCGTGGGTTGGCCTTCTTCTTGAGAAGCTTTCGCAGTTTTAGTCGTGCCTTATGTAGCTGCGATTTGGAAGTGCCTACTGAGCATCCGAGGATGCGGGCGACTTCTTCGTGCTCGAAGCCTTCGACGTCGTGCAGGACGAAAACGTTCTTGTAGCCGTCGGGCAGTTGGTCGATCGCGCTTTCGAGTGCGAGTTTATCGACGATGGGCATTTTTTCAGGGTTCGCCGTGCCCGCGACTACCTGATCCGGGGTTTCGCCATCTTCGGTCGTTTTCTCGAACTTAACGTTACGCTTGCGAAAGTGCATCAGCACCTGGTTCACCGTCATACGGTGCAACCAGGTCGTGAAGGCCGAATCTCCGCGGAAACTGCCGATCTTTCGGTAAAGCTGGATAAAGACGTCCTGCGTCAGATCTTCCGCCTCGTGAGCGTTTTGGAGCATTCGGAGACAGATCGAATAGACCCTGCGGTGATGCCGCTGGTAGATCTCTTCGAAAGCCACCATGTCGCCGCCTGCCGCCGCCTGGGTCAGGTCAAAGTCTTTGACCTTAACAGGCGCCGCGGGCTTGGAAGTGGCCTCTCCGCTGCTCAATACCGGGAAATTTAGTGTGTCTGCTGTCATTTTCCTTGTCCCCCTTGCGACCGAACTTCAAGCGCCGTGCCAAACTTGGTTCCGGGTTGTCCGGGTTATTTATTAGACGCTGAAATTCCAATTTTGTTCCTTATTATGGGCATACCTTTGTTTTCGCTAAACATCCAAGTCGAGATTCACTACGTTACGGCCGTGTATGCAATACTCCATTCGCTGCACGATTTCGTATACGTATCGTATTAATACGGATTGTCGGTCGCTCAGCCATGGTGCTACGATGATCATTCATTTCAAGAACGCGTTGTTCCGGTGCCGTTTGCAGCCCTATGCGGAATCTCCTTAGCTTAATATTCATCCTGTCGGCGGGAGTGTCGTTCTTTTCGCAGACAGAGAGTCAGCCGTATCAGAGCCAGGAAGTTTCGGAAGTGGACGGCGTTCCTGTGCTGATCAAGAATCTGCCGGACTGGGAGTCGGTGCGGGGGCAGGCGAAGATTACGAACAGTATCGAGGAGATTCGTCGCGAATTTGGCAACCCTGGTGTACTCGCGGGCGTTGACCTCAACGGTGGTGCCGAGGCGGCGTATGCGCCTTATGGGGAAGGGAGGCTGCTGCTGATCGAGCATCCGACGCCGCAGGGAGCGGTTGCGGCGGACGCTGCGATCCAGTCGGGATTGGCTGAGGCGCCGGGTGTCGTCTATAAGCGGATCGGAAACTACAGCGCGTTGGTTTTTGGGGTTTCTGATCCGGTAGCGGCGGAGGCCCTGATGGGAAAGATCGAGTACGGCAAGAAAGTGCAATGGCTCGGTGAAGATCCTTTTCTGCTGCAGAAGTTCGAGCGGTACATTGCAACGACCGGCCGCGATGTGGCCCTCTCGACGGTGTTCTTCATACTTGGGATCTTTACGACCGCGATCCTTCTCGGGGTTGCTGGTGGT
>JAQSDP010000316.1 GCA_029945985.1 bacterium
TTGAGAACCGCGGCCTCGGTCGCTTCGCGGAGCCCCTCAGCCCCGTGGGTATAGATGTAACTCAAGGCTCGAACCATCATGCCGAAGTTCCCGAAGAACGCCTTCACACGGCCGATCGAATGTGGCCGATCGTAGTTGAGGCTGTACGTTTCGCCAGACTTCTCGACGCGTGGCACCGGCAGGAACTCGGCGAGTTCGGCGGTACAGCAGCACGGCCCGCATCCCGGACCTCCGCCGCCATGAGGGGTTGAGAACGTCTTGTGAAGATTGAGATGGATCACGTCGACACCCATGTCACCCGGGCGTGCGACTCCGACCAGAGCGTTCATATTCGCCCCGTCCATGTAGACCAGTCCGCCAGCGGAATGAATGATCTCGCAGATCTCTTTGATGTCCTTCTCAAAGATTCCAACGGTATTCGGATTGGTGAACATCACACCGGCGACGCCCCCTTGGTCGCACAACTCGCGAAGGTGGTCCATGTCGGTCACGCCTTCGGGAGTCGCACGGATCGCCTTCACCGTGAATCCGGCAAGAGCTGCCGAAGCGGGGTTGGTTCCATGCGCCGATTCGGGGATCAGCATCACCCGTCGGTCCTTCGAAGCCTCGCCATCGCGCTTATCCAGAAACGCCCGGATAAGCATCACTCCCGTCATCTCACCTTGAGCACCGGCAGCGGGCTGAAGCGAAACGCCCGGCAGTCCGGTTATCTCTGCGAGATCTTCCTGAAGCTTGTAGATCAACTCGAGAGCCCCTTGCGATTCTTCGGCTGGCGCAAGCGGATGCAGGTTAGCAAATCCCGGAATGCGAGCGGTCTTCTCGTTCAGCCGCGAGTTGTACTTCATGGTGCACGACCCGAGCGGATACATTCCCAAATCGATCGAGTAATTCCACGTCGAGATGCGCGTGAAGTGACGCACGACATCGACCTCGGAAACCTCCGGCACGCCCGCAAGATCATCATCTCGGCGGAGTTCGGCCGGGATTACTTCCGCCGTTTCCGGCACGTCGAGTTTGGGCAGCCGGTAGCCGATGCGTCCGGTCTGCGACCGGTCGAAAATCAATCCCTCATTTTGGGTCGGATGCTGTGTAACTTTCTTGATGCTCATAAAATCTATGCTGCTGGTAAACCTTTTCTTGCCACATCGCCAACAACGCTGCAGAACCGGTCGAGCTCCCACAAAGTCGTATAAACGTTCGGCGTGATGCGGACTCCGCTGAATTCTTCGTGCACGATGGGCGTCGTGAAGATCTTGTGTTTCGACATCAGGTACCCGCCGAGTTTCACCGGGTCGATGCCCTCGACCTTAAAATTCGCGATGGCACACGACTGTGTCGGATCGAACGACGTGTTGAACCCGACTTTCGGGATCGCCTTAAGGTTGTTCATCCAGTATCGCGAAAGGTATCGAAGCCGCTCTTCCTTGCGCTTGCCGCCGATCGCCCGGTGAAACAGTACCGCTTCACCGATCGCGAGCCGCATCGCCGCCGAGTGCGTCCCGATCTCTTCGAACTTGCGGATGTCGTTCTTGTTCTTATCCTCGCTCGCCATCAACGCCCAAACCTTCGCGATCTTGTCCTTCTTTACATAAAGCATCCCGGTTCCCTTTGGGGCGTAGAGCCATTTGTGAAGCGACGTACCGTAGTAATCGCACTGCAGATCGTCACGTTTGAAGTCGAACTGAGCAAAGGCGTGAGCACCGTCGACGATCGTATCGATCCCGCGTGCCCTGGCAAGCTCACAGACTTTTTTTACGGGATTAATTTGTCCAGTGAGATTTATCTGATGTGAGACGAGGATCAGCTTCGTTCGCGGCGTGATGGCCTTTTCATAAGCTGCGGCAATTTCGTCGGCTTTTGCCGGTGCGATCGGGATCGGGATCAGCTTTAACTTTAGGCCTTCGCGGAGTTCTCTCTGCTTGAGCGTCGTGATCATCCGAGGATAGTCCTGAGTGCTGGTGAGGATCTCGTCCCCCGATGTCAGATCGAGCCCCATCATAAGGATCTCAAGCGACTCGCTTGCGTTCCGAGTGATCGCGATCTCCTCGGCATCGCATCCGAAGATCTCGGCAAGCCCGGTCCGAACCGTCTCGGATTGCGGCTCGAGTATCTGCCACATCGTGTACGCCGTCGCGTCTTCCTGCTGCCAGGTGTAGCGAACGAACGCCTCAGTCACGATCCGCGGGCTTGGACTCACTCCGCCGTTGTTGAGATTTATGATCCCGCGGGTGACCGAGAACGATTGCTGTATCGTGGCCCAGAAATCTTCATCCGTCGCGGCCTCGACCGGCGAAAGATGATCGACCGACTTCCCTGCAGCCTGGACATTCTTCAGCAACGAGGCGACCGTCGCCGACGACACTGCCATCAGGCCAAGGCCCTTCCCGGCGGAAGCAAGAAATTTGCGTCGGTCAATATCCATTCATCGCATCGATGTCAGTTTCGATCAATCTTTTCCTTGACGAGCGTCTCATCTATCTCGGTCTTACAGAATCGACAAATATATGCCTCGGCGTTCAGGGCTTTGTGACAATTTGGACACTCCGTTAATTCCGCCCATGCATCGGATCTTAGCAAAGCAACTTCTTTTCTCTCGATCGCTATATTTCGAACAAAGAGTGAGGCTCCGACCGCAAAGATCACGAGCATTACCACACCCAAGCAGATGACAATCTCGAGCGTTCCGAACAACATACGCTCACCCTGGATTCGCTAGCTCATAGTGCCGCGACAAGTTTGTCGATGTTCGCCTTCGAACTCGTCTCCGTCACGCACACCAAGAATTCATCATCGCGACTCTCGTAGTATTTCGACAACGTAAGCCCGCCAATAACGCCTGCCTCGCGAACAGACTCAAGGATCTCTCTCGCGGACTTCGGTCCTCGGACGACGAACTCATTAAATGTCGGGGCCGAAAACGGTATCGAATAGCCCTCTAAGGCCGCGATCTGCTGCTTAGCGTATGCCGCCTTTTGAGCGTTCTGCATTGCAACTTCCTGCAAACCGGCTTTGCCCATGGTTTCCATATAAATTGTTGCAGCTAAAGCAATAAGGCCTTGGTTGGTGCAGATGTTGGACGTCGCCTTTTCGCGGCGGATGTGCTGTTCGCGGGTCGACAAAGTCAGCGTAAATCCGCGGTTTCCGTTCTTATCGTACGCGATGCCGCAAAGACGTCCGGGCATCTGGCGAACGAACTTGTCTTGAGTCGCAAACAGCCCAACGTGCGGACCCCCGAAGCTCATCGGGATACCGAAAGATTGGCCTTCTCCGACGACGATGTCCGCACCGCACGATCCAGGCGACTTTAGCAAACCGAACGAAATGGCCTCCGTTACGACGACGATGAACAAAGCACCGACCGCATGAGCGGCGTCTGCGAGAGTCTGCAGATCTTCAATACATCCGAAAAAGTTCGGCGACTGCACAACCAACGCAGCGGTCTTGTCATC
>JAQSDP010000317.1 GCA_029945985.1 bacterium
TCTTGCTGACCGCGCAGACACAGACTGACGGCGTAAGTGGAGCGATCATAGGAGCAGTTGCGGAGAGCCTGTTCGAACCCTATGGAGTAGACGTTCCTGAGGAGTTTCTTGGGTCGCTCGATGGGCAGATATTGACTTTGCGATTCGATCCGGATGGAGAGGATGTCGTCGTTGTGGCGACGGCGAAAGATTTCGCGCGGCTTAAGAAGTCGCTTGCGAAAGAATTCAAAGTGGGTGTGGCTCCCGAGAAGGTTTCGGGAGCGGACCTTTGGCGATCGGAGGAAGGCGAACTGGCGTTTGCGGTTATCGGAGATCGAGTAATGCTCGGACACGCTGAGAGCGTGGTGAAGTGTTTGAACTCCGTCGGGCAGACGAGTCAGCTTCGGGAAGAGTTGAAAGCCCACGTGTCCGCGGTTTCCATGACCATCGCTTCCGACACGGACCCGAACGCGACTCTGGTCGCCGTTCTGGGTCAGCGAGTAGATGATAAGACAGAGTTGACTCAGCGATCTCGTGTGAGCACAGATTTTAATGGGAGCGGTGTTCAGCGGACCGAAGTCTCGCAATTTGGAATGATCGGCTCGATTATCGAGCAGTTTGCGAAAGAGCAGTGATCACAAACGGGGAAGGTTCGATGAAAACTAATGACGAATTATTTGAATTTTTGAGATCCTTGGTTGCTGAACTCGAAAATATGAGCGAAAAAGATCGTGCAGATCGGATTCGAGCTGCCGCCGCCATAAGTTCTGTCGGTACTGAAATCCTCATGCTTGTGCGTGCCGAACTACTTGCTCTAGACCAGTCGGAAGTTGCAATCAAGCCTGACACTTCTAAGCATGTTCGTGAGGCAATCCAGGGCATTGATCGCGAATTGAGCCGTTGATTTAGACGATGTAGTGGCGGCGTTACTCTATCCTTAAATCACTTCTTCTTAGCTTCCCGCTTTAGTTTTCGGACGTTTTTTTCGATCCACCTCTCGGCTTCTTCATAGTGGGCGAACTTGCGTTCGTTGCGGCGGAAGATCGGGGTGTGGTGGTATCGGCGGCCGTTGACGATCTTGGCCGGGTGGTAGATGTGGAGCATTTCGTGAAAAACGATGTATTCCACGATGAATTTCGGGACGGTCGGGGAATCGAGGGACTTGCTTATGACGATGGTCTTATGGGTCGCATCGTGGTGGCCGAGGATGCGGTAAGTCTTTCTCGCCGACCAGGATAGCGTCGGCTTTGGGATCGAGCCGCCGAAGTAGGAGTAGTTCACCGAGTCGAAGATCTTTTCCAGATCATACACCGCTCCTTTTGGCGAACTAATGACCTTTCGGCCATGCTTGCGTTTGTTGCGTACTGCCCGAATGCGATATTCGTCGGTCGATACGGCGGCCCCATAAAGTTCTTTCGCGGCTGTCGGAACGCGGCGGCGGTAGAGTTTGGCGACGAGTATCAATGCTAAAGCACGCTGGGCGGACGCCGGCAAGTCGCGGCAGATCTCGGCGATCCGGACGAAAACCTGGCCGTTTCTTATGCGGATTGTGTGGTTAATTCCGACATAAGGATAAAAACTTACCTCGATCGGTGGCGGCTCGCGGTGCTTGTCGAATGTCTCGAATGCCTGAGAGTAGTATTTTGCAATGGTCTCGGTAGTTACGCCCATATTCGCTGTTAATCAGAGTTTAACTAATTATCATTGACACGAATGCATCAAAATGCTACTTCTTTAGATGGCATTGTGCCTCCCAGCGAATAGCAATGCTTGCTCTTTCCGTGAAAAATGCCGGTCCGCGAATCTTACCTTAGAGTCGAGAAATCACCAAATTTCCCCGATTCTCGCGGGCAGATGATCCTCTCGGCGATAATCAACGAACATTTTGTCACGGGTGAACCCGTCGGTTCCAAAGCTTTAGCGGGAAAATTTGCCAATGCGTCCGGCCTTAGCTCTGCTACGATACGGGCCGTCATGGGCGAATTGGAGGAACTCGGATTTCTCGAACAACCTCACACTTCCGCCGGCCGCGTGCCGACAGACAAGGGATACAGGTTTTACGTTGATAATCTGCTTGGCGTCTTGAGCCTTTCGAATGACGACCTTCGCATGATAGGCGGAGAATTCGGGATCGAAAGCGAATTTCTCGACGCTCCCGACCGGCTGATGGAACGTACTTCCCAGCTCCTTTCTGCTCTTTCAAATAACGTAGGCATTGTGGTTTCGCCGTCTCTGGCCCAAGACCGCCTGCAGCATATCGAGTTCGTCAATTTGTCGGACAATCGAGTTCTGGTCGTGCTCGTCTCGGCACCGAATATTGTGCATAACCGCATTATTCGGCTTAACGTGACGCTTAAACGCGAAGAACTCGAACAAGCCGCAAATTATCTGAATACGGAATTCGCCGGTAAGAGCCTTTCCGAGATCAGAACGCAGATCCTCAAGCTAATGCACGAGGAAAAGGCGTTGTTCGATAAGCTGCTGCAAAATGCGGTGATCCTTTGTTCTCAGAGTATCGAGGAGGACGGAAATCCGCTTGGCGAGGTCTTTATTGACGGAACGACCAACATCCTTTCTAAAAAGGATTTTGCCGATCTCGAACGGCTTCGCGGCCTTCTTTCGACGATCGGTGAAAGGTCGAAACTGCTGCAGATCCTGAACGAATGCGTCGAGCTTGATGGTAAGGCTCAGCCGGGTTCGGTCCAAGTGATAATCGGCAGCGAGAATCCCACACCTACGCTTCAAACCTGTTCGCTGATCTCGGCTCCGTACAGAGTCGGCGACGGTTCCGCGGTCGGTACCCTTAGCGTCCTTGGACCTACGAGGATGGAATACGCAAGGATGATCTCGATCGTATCCTACGTTGCTCGCGTCCTTGAGGGAACTATTTCCCGAACCGGCCGCAACAACTAGCCCGACACGGGCCAATACCCCGGCCCGACTAAAAATGGACCCAGAAAAGAACATCGATGAGGTGGTGGACACCTTTGACGAAGGCGGCACCCAAGTCTCGGTCGACGACTTTATCAAGCAGCTCGAAGAGAAAGAGAAAGACCTCCACATTACCGTGGACACGTCGATCATCGAGATCTCAGAATCGTTTGACGACGGCAATCTGCCGGACTTTCTAAAGGACGCCCTCGACGAAGCGGATGCAGCCGCGAGCAAGGCTCCGGTCGCCGCGGCGCCCCCAACCGCGGACAAGTCCACGATCAAAAGGCTTGAAGTTGACCTAAAGAATCTCCAGCAGACGATCGCGAAAATGGAAGGCGAGCGTGAGGAGATCTTCAAGAACTCTCAACGGCGGTCGAAAGATTTCGAGGCGTTCAAGTCGCGCTCGGAACGTGAGCGGCAGGAGACGTTCCAGAACCAGATCGGCAACGTTGCGACACTTATGCTACCCGCTCTCGACAATTTGCACCGGGCATTGGATTCCGCCGAGCATCTGCCGGGTGAGAAGAGCGATAC
>JAQSDP010000318.1 GCA_029945985.1 bacterium
CGCGGCTGCGGCTTCTTCAACTTTCGCGACGGCAAGATCGTCTACCAACGCGGCTACTGGGACAAGCTTTCATGGTTCAAGCAAGTCGGGCTGCCGATCGAATGACGGGAACTTACATCTGCGAAACTCCCAGCGACACGTTCGCCCTCGGCGAGCGTCTCGGTGCGCAGCTTACACCGGGGGATGTTCTGCTGTTGAAAGGCGGACTCGGGGCAGGGAAAACGCTCCTGACAAAAGGCATTCTGAATGCACTCGATTTCGACATCGACGAAGTCACGAGCCCGAGCTTCACGCTCGTCAATCTCTACCATGCGCCGACGCTCGACGTATATCACATAGACTTATGGCGGCTCGATGAAAATTCGAACACAGCGTCCGCTGTCGGACTAGAAGAAATTCTTGCCGACGAAAACAACGTCACTATAATCGAATGGTCCGAAAAGCTTCGCAGCTTTTCCCACTCCGGGCGTATCCTCGAGATATCGATCTTGGGCGACGGCGACGACGCGCGAACTATCGGCATCAAGTCAGTACCGTCGGCGTAAGCGACCGCAAAAAAACGCTGCCTCGGACAATGACATGATAGTAAGGTTAGTCATACTTGCACTCGTCGTCGTGATTCTCGACGCAACCGTCCACACCCAAACCAAAGCGCTGATGGAAGACCTCAAAGAAGCTCGACTCGTGATCAGTAAAAGCAAACGAACCCTTGAAGTATTCGACGGCGACACAAAGATCAAATCATACAAAATGGTGCTTGGGTTCGATCCAAAGGGCGGCAAGGAAATTGAGGGCGACGGCCGCACGCCCGAAGGTGACTTTTACGTTTTCACAAAGAATCCTGAGAGCAGATTCCATCTGTCGCTCGGCGTTAGTTATCCGGGTAAAGAAGATGTAGAACGCGGACTAAACGCAGGACTCATCTCCCAAACCGAACACGACGAGATCATCGCCGCGATCGTTGAACAGCGGATTCCGCTGCAGAAAACAAAGCTCGGCGGCGAGATCTACATCCATGGCGGCGGCACCGCTTCGGATTGGACCGACGGTTGCGTCGCGCTCGACAACGACCAAATGACCGAACTCTTTAACGCAATCCCAATTGGTGCAAAAGTGACGATCCTGCCGTAACATAGATTTAACATTGGCCGGCGACGCAGTCTTTTATACTGGAAGCGTCACCTATGGTCCAAACACCTTCGATGCCCGCAAAGCGAAAGCCGCGAAAACCATCAATAGCACAGCAATCAGCTTCCGAACCGATCCCGCGTCTGTTCAATCGCGAGGTCTCTTGGCTGGAGTTTGACCGGCGTGTGCTTGAAGAGGCGATGGTCGAAGATCTGCCCGTGCTCGAGCGTCTCAAGTTCTTGTCCATTTTCTCGTCGAACCTCGATGAGTTCTTCATGATCCGGGTCTCGGGCGTCAAGGAGCAGGTGGAGGAGGGCGTCGGCGAACTCTCGCCCGACGGACTTTCGCCCGGCGAACAGCTCAGGCAGATTCGCGACCGCTTGCGGCCTATGCTCAGGAAGCAGGCTGATTATCTGGCGAATGTTGTTTTTCCGGAATTGCAGAAAGCGGGCATCACCGTTGAGGCGTACAAGTTCCTCAATGCAAAAGAGAGGAAGAAACTCGACAAATATTTTCGCGACAACATCTTCCCGATCCTAACGCCGCAATCGGTCGATTCGAGTCATCCGTTTCCCTACATCTCGAATCTCAGCCTCAATCTCGGCCTGTTCATCGAACCGAACCGAACCGTTACGCAAAAAAATCTCAAGCATCTTTTCCGGCAGAAGCGATTCGCGCGCATCAAGCTGCCGCCGACTGTGCCGCGATTGATCCCGATCGACGGTAAGCGCTTCGCGTTGCTAGAAGAGGTGATCGCGGCGAACGCTCACCATCTTTTCCCCAACATGAATGTCAGCGAGGGCTTTCTGTTTCGCGTCACGCGCGACGCGGACATCGAGATCAGGGAAGACGAAGCCGGCGATCTGATGCGCACGCTCGAGACTGAATTGCAGCGGCGACGATTTCGCTTTCCTGTACGACTTGAGGTCGACGGGGCGATGCCGGATAAGATGCTCAAGCTACTCGGGACCGGCATCGGCTTGACGGACGAGGACATCTACAAGATTGACGGTTTCGTCGACATTTCCGACTTGATGCAGCTCTATTCGCTCGATCAGCCGGCGTTGAAAGATAAGCCGATACCGCTCGTCCATCCGGCAGCTCTACTTGAGAAGAAGAACATCTTCGAGACCCTTAAGAAGCAGGACGTTCTCCTGCATCACCCATACACTGCATTCTCAGCGGTCACTGATTTCATCGCGCAGGCGGCTGAGGATCCACGAGTTCAGGCGATAAAGATATGCCTTTATCGTACCGGCAAGGATTCGCCGGTCGTCCGCTCGCTGATCCGCGCGAGCCAGATGGGCAAGCAGGTGACGGCCCTTGTCGAGTTAAAAGCGCGGTTCGACGAAGAAAACAATATCGAATGGGCACGTCGACTTGAGAACGAGGGAGTGCATGTCGTCTACGGCATAAGCTCTCTCAAGACGCACTCAAAAGTGCTGCTTGTCATCCGACGCGAAGGCGACCGGCTTGCTAGATATGTCCACATCGCCACCGGTAACTACAACCCGATCACCGCTCGGCAGTATACCGACATTGGCCTTCTCACAGCGGACGAAGCGATCGGTGACGACGCCACGAGCCTCTTCAATTTTCTTACTGGATATTCGCAGCAGACCGAGTACGAACGGCTGATCGTCGCTCCGGTAAACTTACGCGAACGCTTGATCGAGTTGATCCGCAGGGAGTCAGAAAACGCCGGGGCAGGGAAGCCCGCGAAGATCATTGTAAAGACTAACAGCCTCACTGACACAGATCTGATCGAAGAACTTTACGCCGCATCAGCCGTGGGAGTTGAGATCGAACTTATCATCCGCGGGGTGTGTGCGCTTCGCCCAGGGGTCGTCGGATTGTCGGAAAATATCCGCGTTCGCTCGGTCGTTGGACGGTTCTTGGAACACAGTCGCATCTTCTATTTCGCAAATAGCGACGAGGGTGAAGAGATCTATTTTGGAAGCGCGGACTGGATGCAGCGAAATCTCGATCGACGTGTGGAGGTGGTAGCACCGATTTTGGATCTCGAGATCCGCGACTATTTGCGTGATGAGGTGTTGGGTTCGTATCTGCGGGACACGGTCAACGCCCGCATTCTAAAGCCGGACGGAACATATCAGAAAGTGCCGAACGGATCGACCCCTTTTGATGCTCAGTTGTACTTTGTGGGAACCGACATCGTTTCCTAAGCCGATGTCTTTCGTTCGAACTTCGCTGTAGCGATCCCATCAACAGTCGTGCCGTATTTGATCGTCAGGCGCGGATATCCGCGCGGCTCTCGCTCGGCAGGCTTGAGTGCAAGAAGGCCCTCCACCTTATCG
>JAQSDP010000319.1:0-3183 GCA_029945985.1 bacterium
TCGCGTCGGCCTCGATACGTTTAGCGGCGACCTGCTTTGGTATGAAGCGAACTATACTTCCGACGAGATTCTCGAGCGCGTCAGATTTCTTAAGCCCGTTTCGAGCTTCCGCACCCGTTATGGCTACCAAAACCTGATGTTCATCGCCGCGGGCAAGGTGATCGAGAAAGTTTCCGGGCAGCCTTGGTGTAGTTTTGTGAAACAGCGTATCTTGGATCCGCTCGGGATGTCTCACACCACCTGCGGATTCGGAAACCTGGGCGAAAACGCTGCGATGCCGCATAACGAATCGGGCGGCGGCAAGCTGCGGCCGCTACCACACGGAAACGTCAACGGCGGCTACGGCGCAGTCGCGCTGAATTCATCGGTGTCGGATCTGTCACGATGGGTCAGAACACAGCTTGGCAAAGGTAAGTTCGAGGGTAAGCAGATCTTTAGCGAGGCTCAGGCGTGGCAGATGCACCAGCCTTATTTGGCTCAGCAGATCTCCGAGAACGCTTGGAAGTCGAATCCGACGCGACATTTCACCGGAGTTGGAATGGGCTGGTTCGTTTACGACTACCTTGGTCGCAAGATCATTAACCACAGCGGCGGATTGGACGGGATGCTGTCGTATACGGTGCTGATTCCGGAAGAGAATGCGGGTTTCGTCGTGCTCACCAACAGCGAATCGCCCGGATTCATCGTGATGATGAACAAGATCCGGGATGTGCTCGTAAACGCGCCGAAGCGTGACTGGAATGCAGAAGCTGCCGAGAATACGAACCGAGGAAAGACCGCTGCCGACGAAGAGGTCAAGAAGGTCGACGCCACGCGAATCGCGAATACCAGGCCTACGCTTGCACTTGCATCTTACACGGGCAAGTACAGCGACAAGATGTATGGCGATATCACGGTTGCGGAAGAGAACGGAAAACTCGTGATGCGGTTCCTGCCCGCGGAAAACTTTGTCGCAGACCTGGAACACTGGCATTACGACACGTGGGTCATCAAGTGGCGTCCATCAGTCTCTTATAACTTTCCGAGAGGCTGGGTCACGTTCACCATCGACAAGAACGGTAAGCCCGACGAGCTTAAGATCGACCAGCCGAACAACGACTTTTGGTTCTATGAGTTAGCTCCGAAGAGGGTCAATTAACAAACTGGCTCGACAATTTCCTGCAAATTGTGCAAGAATCCTTGTTTCTTTAATACTTTAGTATCAGAATAGAACAACAGGAGATTTACAAAAGCGTTTAGATGTCAGAAGAAGCAGTGAAAGCGGTCGAGGCTCCAGAAGAGTCGGCCCACGAAGATACACATTATCAGGCAGTAGAGAAAGACGGCACCGTCACGGCGATCTGGGAAATGCAGGGCCAAAAGCACATGCGCACGATCGATCCGCGGTCGAGCGAAGGGAAGCAGATACTCGCCCTTTTCGAAACAGCCGCCTAGTTTCTCGGCCGTCAATTAGATCTGAAAAGCACGAATGCTGCTCAACGGCGTTCGTGTTTTTTGCGCCTGGCGGGAACGCAGACATGCTTGTCAGCCTTAGCCGACAGAAGATATGAGTTCTGTCAACGGATGAGCGGAGCCATCCAACCGACGTCCGTCGAAATTGGCGACCGAGATGGCACCGATCCCCGCAGACGTAAGGAACATACGGGCGGCTGATCTGAGATCCTCGATTCCCGCTTCGACCTCTTCGCAATCAACATTCTCCAGCACGAATTCCCGCGTAGTTCCAGGCAAACAGCCGGTTCTCAGGCTGGGCGTGAATAGCTTTCCGTCCTTTTCCCAGAACACGTTTGCCATACAGGCCGACGCCACTTCAGCGCGTTCATTCAATCTTACTGCTTCGTGAAAACCTCGTTTCGTCGCCTCTTCATAAGCGAGAAGATGTTCCAAGTAGTTGCACGATTTTATGCCAACTAGAGGAGATGTAGTGTTGATGCGATATCGTGAGACGGTAAGCTTAAAGTGCTCGGGAATAGGCCGACGCTCGGAGACGATGATCGAGAGTGTTGTTTTACTTTCGATCTCGGTTGACCAGATATGGCTCGGCGATTCGTCCGAAACGGTTATCCGAGCACGGCCGTTCACTACGCCAGCACCTGCGACCGATTCGAGAAGAGAGTCTCGAGTTGCGGATCCTCTGTGCCACGAAAGCTCAAGACCGAGGCAAGCCGCGTTAGAGACTATGCGGTGCCAGTGCTTATCCCAGAGGAATGGCCGCCCTTCTCGAATTCCTATTGTTGTGAAAATTCCCTTTCCGTAAAGCTCCGCCGCAGTAAAATTCGTGTTCGGCATTAGTTCTCGATCCGAGCCGCGTCGCCATGCGTGTCCGTCATTCGCCCTTTCCGATCCCTTGAAAACTCCGTGACGAGTTCGACAAAGAGGTCGCTCTTCTCTTCCATGGGGACGTGGCCGCAGTTTTTTATGATTACTAGCCGCGAGTGCAGGATGCGTTCGTGGAGTGTGTAGCCGTCATTGACCGGGATGACCTTGTCGTCCTCGCCCCAGATGAGCAGCGCCGGTTGGTTGATGAGGTGCGCATCATAAGTGATACGGTTGGCGTGCCAGTTCCGCGACGTGGCGAGAAGTGAATGATGTGCGTCGGCAGCGGCGAGAGGCCGGACGACCGCATCGACGCGCTCCTTCGTGATCAAGCCGTGGTTCGCTCGGGAGAGCGTCTTGTGCATCCGGTGGCGATGAAAAGCCCTTGTGTCTGCAAGAAACGGGGCGATCACCTCGCCAACTCCGGGGACGGAGCAGAGCCTGAGGATCGGGTGATTCTTGACATGATCGTTGCAAACGGCATTGACGAGCACCAATTTCTCTACTCGCTCACCATAATCTAACGCCAGGGTCGACGCCACCGCTCCGCCGTACGAACTGCCCACGACGACCGCTCGCCCGATGCCGATTCGGTCCATGAACCGCGACACCATCCGCGCCTGTGAATCGATCGAATAATCGAACCATCGCGGCTTTTCTGAGAATCCGAAGCCGACCAAGTCGATGGCAATGATGTGAAACCCGGCATGCGCGAGCATCGGTGCGACCGAACGCCAGACGTACGTCGATGCAGTGTAGCCGTGGATCAAAACAAGGGGCGGATCACCCGCGTTGCCGAATTCCTGGAAGTGGATGCGAGCGCCGTCGACACTAACGAAGTGTGAGTTCCGGGAATGCTCAACCCCT
>JAQSDP010000319.1:3193-3429 GCA_029945985.1 bacterium
TTCGGAAACGTCATCCCAACTCACGGTCCCAGCACGCGTTAAAAGCTTAACCGCGACTGCCGCCCAGACCGCTCCCGTTAATCCCAATGCAAGCTTTCTTAGTTTCACGGCGCTAGTTTAGCCCAAAACAACTTTTGGCTGAACGACTTTCTGGGTTTCGTCGTAAAATCCGATCGCTATCAGTTCTCCGGTTCGTGATGTCAAACGGATCTGCTGGCCTTGGGTGAATGTTTCTG
>JAQSDP010000320.1 GCA_029945985.1 bacterium
CAGAGATCACCCTCAATGGCGAAAAGCGTCAGGCCCAACTGATCGCCATCAATACGGGAAATCGCGAACTCGATCAATTGACCATCAAGGTGTGGCTGTCAACCGACGCGACGCGCGTACCCCTCCGTTTTTCCGCGGGCCAGTATCAAGCCGATCTGGTTTCGGTAAGCAACGTCCCGCCGGGAAAGTGACCTGTATCCTGGATCTGCTCTCCGAACACTTATCTAGCGAACCCTACTCGGAGGTCATTGAAGGTATATTAGTTGGGACTTCACCCTTATAACTGGCGCAAGTCGCGGTCGGAGATCACAGGTGAGCCGGTCGCGTCGCAAAACAACAAACTACAAAAAAGCGCGGTGCTGGTCGTCCATTTCGAGTGCGACGTTTCTGAGTTTTTCGGCGAGTTCTGCTTTTTTGATCCTAAAGGAACGGCTTGGCGTGAACGTCGTTTTTGTCATGGATGCCGTTTTTTGACTTGATTGCGGCGGCGTGCGAATTTGAATTGTTCCAGATATCTTTCCAACCTCAGTTCATTAGAAGATTCTGAAACATTTCGCTTTTCGTCTGCGTCAATTGGAATTGAAAGTTAATTTCAACAATAATAGAGGAGACGGATGACTATGTTCAGAAACGTTACAGCCATCTTCATAATTCTTGTCGGGATCACGGCTGCTTCTGCACAGGTCGACGCCGAGCGCGAGGCGATAAAACGCACAGCGCTTAACTACGCCGAAGGCTGGTACGAAGG
This sequence comes from bacterium, assembly GCA_029945985.1. Lineage (GTDB taxonomy): Bacteria > Acidobacteriota > Blastocatellia > Pyrinomonadales > Pyrinomonadaceae > OLB17. The sequence continues at coordinate 749 of JAQSDP010000320.1, forward strand.
CGACGCCGACAAGATGGAGAGTGCCTTGAGCCCCGATCTTGCCAAGCGGATCGCACGCACAAACGCCCAGAACCAGACTCGGCTCGACCATATGACGGCCATGGCTCTGGTTCAGGGAACCCGCGGCGGATTCGGCAAGCAAACGCCAACTGCTGAGCAGCAGAAGGACGTTACGATCTTTGGCGTGACCGGCGGTGCTGGGACTGCATAGCTCGAAATGCGGGATTGGGTCGACTATATGCATATCGCAAAGATGAATGGTAAATGGCTGATCGTGAGTTTTATGGGAGATGAAACCTCGCAAAGAGGCGAAAAACTAATGCGGCTGCCTGATGTTGAGATAGGAGCTTCGGCGAATGTCGTGACTGTCCACGGAGAGGGCCGCGTTCCTAAACGCCTGATGGAAATGGGGCTGGTCCCCGGGGTCAAGATCCGCGTCGTAAAATCGGCGCCTTTCGGAGATCCGATCGAGATTCGCCTTCGTGGTTACAGTCTCGCCCTCAGGCTCAATGAAGCGGAGGCGATCGAAGTCGCGGTTTAGACACGCTTCGAATCTATGCGAGACGCCGCTCCAATTCCCCTGATCGCGCTGGCCGGCAATCCAAATGCCGGCAAGACGACTCTTTTCAACGCTTTAACGGGGCTCGGCCAGAAGGTCGCGAACTATCCGGGCGTCACGGTCGAACGCAAAGAGGGGGCTTGGACTATCGGCGAACAACAGTCGCGCCTGATCGATCTGCCCGGCCTGTATAGCCTCGATGCGACCTCGATCGACGAGCAGATCGCCAGTGAGGTCCTTCGAGGCGAAGTCTCAGGATTACCCAAGCCCAACGCCGTTGTTGCTGTCGTAGATGCCACGAACCTTGAACGAAATCTCTATCTTGTAACGCAGTTATTCGATTACAACGTCCCCGTCGTCGTCGCTCTGACGATGATCGATGTGTTTGAAAAGCAGCAGCACGAGATCAACATCGATAAGCTCTCCGCGTCGCTCGGCGTGCCTGTCGTAGCGGTAAATGCCTCAGCGGATCGGGGCATCCACGACCTTGCCGAAGCCGTTTCCCAGTCGCTGAAGAGTGCTCACGCCCACAAGTTCTCGCTCAACGGGGAAAGCGAAAACGCCCGGATTTTTGCTCGTTACAACTTCATCTCGAGCGCGCTTCAGGAGTCGGTCGTCCACAACGACCAAGCGGCTCACGGTATCTCTGAAAAGATCGACCGTATTCTCACCCACAAATTCTTCGGCCTTCTGATTCTCGTCGGGATCCTGCTGCTCGTATTTCAGACGATATTCGCTTGGGCGACCGTTCCAATGGACCTACTGGAGCAAGGTTTCGGAGCCCTGGGAGATGCCGTTCGGGCGGGTTTGCCGCCCGGAATCCTGACCGATCTGATAGCCGAAGGAATAATCGCCGGAGTCGGCGGGGTTCTAGTATTTCTGCCACAAATACTACTTCTCTTCCTGTTTATTTCGATTCTTGAAGACACCGGATACATGGCTCGGGCAGCCTTTCTGATGGACAAGCTGATGAGCCGCGTCGGCCTGCACGGGAAGGCGTTTTTACCGCTAATGTCCAGCTTTGCCTGCGCCATCCCGGGCATCATGGCGACTCGAACGATCGAAAATCAACGCGACCGGTTCGCAACCATCATGATCGCGCCTTTCATGAGCTGTTCGGCCCGGCTTCCGGTATACACGTTGATGATCGGCGCATTCTTCGCGGGGCAAACGGTTCTGGGCTTCCTTTCAGTGGGAGCGGTACTGATGTTGGCAATGTACGCCCTCGGTATCGTCGTCGCGCTGGTCGTGGCCTTTATCCTAAAAAGAACGGTGCTTAAGTCGCCGCCCCCGCCGTTCATCATGGAGCTTCCGCCCTATCGAATGCCGAACTTACGCACAGTTTTCCAAAATATGCTGACGCGGGCGTGGCTGTTCGTGAAGCGTGCCGGAACCGTGATCCTGGCCATCTCGATAATCCTGTGGGCGTTGATGTACTTTCCGCGAACTCAAGCGACAACTCCCGCAAGTGAGGTAATCGCCGCCGAGCAGGCTGAGATCTCACCTGAGAGCGAGCACCTGCGAAACAGCTATGCCGGCAAACTGGGCCACGCGATCGAACCCGTCATCCAGCCGCTCGGATTTGATTGGAAGATCGGCGTCGCGTTGATCGCGAGTTTTGCTGCCAGGGAAGTTCTGGTCTCGACGCTGAGCATCATCTACAACGTCGGTAAGGATGAGAACGAGGAATCGCCCTCGCTGATCTCGGCCATTCGCGAGGCGAAGAATGAAGGCGGAGAGGTGGTCTGGACACCGCTGACGGCTCTGACCCTCATGGTCTTCTTTGTACTCGCTATCCAATGTATGTCGACGGTTGCCGTCGTTCGGCGAGAGACTAATTCATGGGCCTGGACGCTATTTATGGTGAGCTACATGACCGGGCTCGCCTATTTCGCCGCCTTTGTTACGTTTCAAGGCGGCAGATTGCTGGGTTTTAGCTAAACAAAGATGGATGGACAAACAATAGCAGTTGTACTGATCGTTTTTGGAGCCGCCGCCTACACGGGCTCGCTTCTCTGGAAGCGGGTTCGCTCGATCTCCGCGAAAAAGTCGTGCTCGGAGGATTGCGGCTGCTCATCCAAATCCGGCAAACCTGTGCAATAATCATCGTTTGGCTGAACC
>JAQSDP010000321.1 GCA_029945985.1 bacterium
CTCTCGAAGGACGAGATCGACAAGATGATGAAGGACGCCGAGTCGCACGCCGGAGAAGACGACAAGCGAAAGGCTACGATCGAGGCTCGGAATCGTTTGGATGGTCTGGTTTACAGCGTGGAGAAGAGCTTCACCGAAAACAAGGACAAGCTTGACTCCGCCGCGGCAGGCGAGCTCGAAGCGGCGATCGCCGAATCGAAGACGGCGCTCGCCGGTGAAGATCCCGACGCGATGAACACAGCGTTCGACCGGCTCCAGACCGCCTCGCACAAGCTGGCTGAAGCTCTCTACAGCCAGGCGGCAGCGCCGGGCAGCGAGGAGAGCCCGCAAGAGCAGGCTTCATCCGCGTCGGCATCCGGCGATGGTGGATCGACGACCGGGTCAGACGAAGGGGATGTCATCGATGCAGAGTACGTAGACGTCGAAGACGAAAAGAAATAACCCTTTATTGTCAGCAACTTGGAGGGACGAGGGACGAGATTTGCCTCTCTTCCCAAGTCCCTCTAAACTTGTCCTCAATTTGAATGGCAAAAATAGATTATTACCAAGTACTGGGCGTGAAGAAGGATGCCAAGGCCGACGAGATCAAGAAGGCGTACCGCCGACTTGCGCGAAAGTATCATCCCGATGTAAATCCGAACGATAAGGCCGCCGAGGACAAGTTTAAGGAAGTGCAGTCGGCGTACGATATTTTATCGGACGAAAAGAAAAGAAAGACCTTCGATAAATTCGGTTATTACAACGACAACCTCGATCCGGACTCGCCGTTTGGAGCAGGTGCCTCAGCAGGAGGAGGCGGCGCTCCGGGGTTCGATTTTTCGGGATTCGACTTTTCCAGCGGTACGTCGCAAGGCGGATCTAGCTTTCGCGATATTTTCTCTGACCTGTTCGGCGGCAGTGGCGGTGGAGGGACGACTGGTGCGAGAACCGCTCCGGAGCCCCCACGGGCAATGCCGAAGAAAGGTCGTGATATCGAGATACCGCTCGCGCTCAGCTTTGAGGAATCGTTCACCGGCTTAACAACGAATTTAACGGTTAATCGCAGCGAGCAATGCTCACGCTGCCAGGGTGCGGGCGATACCGGGGGACCGGTGGTTGTCTGCACAACCTGTAAAGGCGCGGGCCAGGTATCACGATCCGGCGGTCGACTCCAGTTTGCTCAAGAGTGTCCGGATTGTGCAGGTACCGGGCATCGTCGAACACCTTGCTCCTTATGTAACGGCAAAGGTACCACGCCGAAGACCGAGCAGGTGAAGGTCCGGATCCCGGCAGGTGTGGACACTGGTTCGCGAGTGAGAATTCCGAAAAAAGGCCACGGCGGACGCCTGGGTGCAGAGCCGGGCGACCTGTTTATCGTTACCAATGTTGGGAAGCATCCGTTCTTCACTCGGAAGGGTGACAACATTTATGTGACCGTACCGGTATCGGTACCCGAAGCGGCGCTCGGCGCGAAAATAGAAGTGCCGACGGTCGAAGGCAGGGCACAGTTGAAGATCCCGTCGGGCACCGAATCCGGACAGAAGTTTAGGCTCCGAGAACGCGGATTTCCGAGCCTGCGGAATCCTAACCTTCGCGGAGACCAGTTCGTGGAGGTCAAGATCGCACTGCCCAGAATATTGTCCGAAGAGACCAAGGAACTTCTGCGGCAGTACGAGAAACTCAACGCGGAGAACCCGCGTAAAGCGATGGGACTTGAATGAAGAAGCGCGTCAGAAGTTACACGATCAGTGCAGTCGCGGAGATGTTCGACATCCATCCGCAGACATTGAGAATGTATGAACGTGAAGGTCTGCTGAAGCCATCGCGCTCAGACGGTAATACCCGCGTATACTCCGACGAAGATCTCGAACGCCTGGAGGTGATTCTCTCGCTAACTCGTGACCTGGGCGTTAACCTCGCGGGCGTAGAGATCATAATCAATATGCGTGAAAAGATGGACGCAATGCAGCGGGAATTTGAGCGTTTCTTTGAGTATTTGCGGGCACACGCGAGTGAATTTCAACGTCAGGAGACGGGAGACAACTCCACCGACGCCCTTATTCCGGTCTCTCGATTCCGCCGCACGCTGTACACCGAAGTGAAGATCGATACAGAATAGTTAGCTCTCGGTTTCCCCGCTTTACATCCTTTCGAATTCCCTTTAAATTACTTCTTGCCCACAGCCCCATTCCCAAACTCTGGAGAATTATGATCAAGACTTCGCTTAGACGATTTGCGTCTTCTTTTGTGCCCGCGATCCTCGTATTTACGGTCGTAAGCGTGTTTGCCCAAGACCTCGATGATGTAACTATCGCCGGCCGCGTCACGGATGCAAACGGCCTCGCGGTAGTCGGGGCCACCGTATTGGTTACCGAACAAGCCTCGGGAGCTGAACGCACGGTTACCACAAACGAAGAAGGCCGATACCGCCTGATCGAGCTAAAGCCGGGAATTTACAAGGTCAAGGCATCTGCATCAGGGTTTGGAGCAAAAGAACGGATCAATCTAGAAACCATCTCCGGTCAGAATCTCCAACTCGACTTCAGCCTCTCGCCCGCCGATGTCCAGGCCGAGGCGACGGTGACGGTCGGCGACGATGATGCTCCAGCAGTAGACACGACTCGAATAGTCGTTGGAGGCACGATCAGTGCTCGAGAGATCGAGGAGATCCCGAATAGCTCAAGGAATCCATTGGATCTTGTTCTGACTCTGGGCGGCACCTCGGAGGAACAGCTTTCGACGAGCGGACTTGCCGAGGATACCCGACAGAATCCGAGCGGAACACCTTTGGAACAGGGTAATTTCTCGCTTTCGGGCGGGACCGCGTACTCAAATAACATTACGATCGACGGTCTTGATAACAACGATGATCGGTCGTCGCGGGATAGATTCCAGCCGCCCATTGAAGCCATCGCCGAAGTTCAGGTAATAACGAACCAATTCTCGTCTGAATACGGCCGAGCGTCCGGAGGTCGTATCAACCTGCGGACTAGGGCGGGAAACAATCAGTTTCGCGGACGGGCATTTATGTTTTTCCGGGACGACAGCCTGGATGCGAACAGTTGGTATAACAACAGCCGCGACATCGCACGGTTGCCACTCACTGAATACACTCCGGGGTTCAATTTCAGCGGTCCGGTCGTACTTCCTTACATTTATAACGGAAAGAACCGAACCTTTTTCTCGGTGTCGTACGAGTACCTCAATGTGCAGGATACTACCCTGATCGATGCTTACGTTCCGCAGATCGGAAACAGTCGGTTCCCACTGGCTGACACCACGGGCGGTGATCCAACGTGTGATGGTAGTCCGGTCAGGCCAACGCCTACACAACCATTTACGCCGTGTGCCCCCCAGTCCGGCTCTCCAACTGCTGCCTTTGTTGTTCCGTATACGCGCTCTTACGCGACTCCGAATGCTGCGAATATCGCCGTCGCCAGAGTCGA
>JAQSDP010000322.1 GCA_029945985.1 bacterium
AACGATGATCGCGGATATACCCACTGTCTCAAAGGTAGAAGAATTCGCAGAATACGCGGGTTTGCGCGACGTCAAGACCGAATCGGCAACTGAGATATTTGAGTATGAGAACGGCGCCGCGTTTGTCGCCTCCACGCTTGTGTCCGATTTCTTGCTGCCCGTGTGGCTCGATATGCTCGACGAGGAAACCGCTGAAAACGTGAAGCAGAAGCTCGCCCAGTTGATCGATGAGGAAGAGGCAGATCTATCGTTTCGATTCACCGTTAAGGTGACCCTGATCACGGGCAAGAAAGAGCAAGCGCACTGACGCGAACGTATGATGAATCGAAACTAATAGCTGGCGCCTAATTTGGCTGCTTGTACATAACACCGTTCTTCATCACGAACGTCACGTTTTCCATCCGTTTGATGTCAGTCAGCGGGTTTCCGGGCACGGCGACGATGTCTGCAAACTTGCCGACCGAGATCGTACCGATGGTTTTCTCGGCGCCAAGCAGCGTCGCACCATTCAGCGTCCCGGCGACGATCGCGTCCATTGGCGACATTCCGCCCCATTCGACCATAAGCGTGAATTCGTGTCCGTTAGTGCCATGCAAAATAACGCCTGAATCGGTGCCGAAAGCGATCGGGACCTTGTTCGCCACCGCGATCTTCAACGAATTGCGCATCGCAGCGGCGGCCGACAATGCCTTCTCCGCTCGCAGTCCGCGAAGCACATTATTCTTTGCGAGCTTTTCGACACCCTCCCCGGCCATCAGCGTCGGAACGAGATAAGTCCCGTTCGCCGCCATCAACTTGGCGCCTTCCTCGTCCAAAAACGATCCATGCTCGATAGAAGCAACGCCTGCTCGAGTGGCGATCTTGATCCCTTCAGCCCCGTGAGCATGAGCCGTAACTTTTCGGCCCGCCTTCTTGGCCTCATCGACCATTGCCTTCAACTCTTCGTATGTGTACTGGGTCGTTCCAACTGCCGCCGTACCTTCGGATAGCACCCCGGCCGTCGCGCAAGTTTTGATCAGGTCGGCACCATATTTGATCTGATAACGCACCGCCGCTCGAACCTGATCAACGCCGTCGGCGATGCCGGTTTTGAAGTCGCCGTCAGCCACGCCCGGCTTAAATCCGTTCTCGTCGCAATGCCCGCCCGTGATCCCAAGCGAGTGTCCTGCACCGTATATTCGCGGCCCCGGAATCCATCCCTCGTTGATCGCCCGCTTCAGCGTCATATCGTCAAAGTTCGGGGCGCCGAGATTCCGGATGGTCGTAAACCCCGCCATCAGCGTCCGCTCCGCATTGCGTGCCCCGAGCAGCGTCAGAAAAGAATCAGGATCGCGAAACGTGGAACCGCCCGCCTCCGGATCGCCCAACACGCGCCCGACGATATGCGTGTGCCCGTCGATAAACCCGGGCATCAGCGTAGCGTCGCCCAGCTCGATTACCTTCGCCCCGCTCGGTATCCGCACCGACGAAGCCGGCCCGACCGCCATGATCTTGTCGTCCAAGATCACGACAACGCCGTTCGTGATGGCCGCCGCTCCGGTCCCGTCGATCACGCGTGCCGCCTTCAGCACCACCGTACCGGATCCCTTGCGTTCCCCGGGAGCACCGACATTCTGGCTGATGATCGTAGAAGTGACGATGACGATAACGGCAATGGTGCCGAGAAGACGGTTCATAAACTGAACTCCGAAAAATTAGGCTAGAAACTCCAGCGATTATAGACTCCGCCGCTTATAACCAAAAGGCATCCGTGGCAGAATCGATGAAGAATGATCGATTTAAGAAGCGACACAGTCACAAAACCTACCGACGCGATGCGTGCGGCGATGGCATCCGCAGAGGTCGGCGATGACGTGTATGGCGAAGACCCGACGGTGAATCGCCTGCAAGATCGGGCGGCCGAGGTCTTTGAGAAAGAGGCGGCGCTATTCGTCCCGTCGGGCTGCATGGCGAACCAGATCGCCATTAAGGTTCATACGGATCTGGGAGACGAGGTGGTTATCGAAGACCGCGGCCACATCTATCTCCACGAGATGGGCTCGGCGTCGGTCATCTCCGGAGTATTGCTCCGACCCATTCGCAGCCGGGATCGCAGCGGACATCTCGAGTGGAGCGAGATCGAGCCCGCATTGCACATCGATCACGATTACCACGGCTCGGCGACTGGCCTGATCTGCCTCGAGAATTCGCACAACATGGCCGGCGGCACTGTTATGAGCGCCCATCATTGCAAAGATCTCTGCGACCGGGCACACGCTCATAATATTCCCATCCACCTCGATGGAGCCCGCATCTTCAACGCCGCAGTCGCTCTCGACACGACCGTCGCCGAACTCACGAGGCATTGCGATTCGATTCAGTTCTGCCTATCGAAAGGCCTCGGCGCACCGGTCGGCTCAATGCTCGTCGGCTCGCGTGGCTTTATCGACCAGGCACGGGCGTGGCGGAAACGCCTCGGCGGCGGAATGCGGCAGGCCGGAATTCTCGCCGCCGCGGGTTTGATCGCCCTCGAAGAATCGCCCAAACGCCTCCACGAAGACCACGCCAACGCCCGACGACTCGCGGAAGGCCTCGCCGAGATCGACGGCGTCTCGATCGATCCGAAATCTGTAGTGACCAACATCGTCATCTTCGACGTCTCCGCCACCGGCCGGACACCCGCCGCGATTTGCGAGGATCTCAAACAACAGGACATCCTTGCCCTCGGCTGGGATTCCGTCATCCGAGTGGTCACGCACAACGGCAATTCAACTGAAGACATCGATTACGTGATCAATGCCCTGGTGAAATCATCATCTTTATAAAGCTATGTGGGTTATTACTTTTCATGCGATTCCGAAACCGGGTACGGAGGAATTCAACAAGAGTGGCGGAGCATATGTCAATTGCTGGATTCTATATGCGTGGGAGGATGGAGCCGAGCATCTTGCGAGATACGAAGTCGAAAAAGAGTGGATCATCATCGAGAAAGTCGGTGCATCCTGGATTGAGGATGCGGATATAGCCAAAGATGATGAAGACCGAGAATACTACGAGCAGGTGCTGATCGACGGCGGGACGTTCGTCTATGACCTGTATCCGCTCGAGGCAAAGGATGAAGACGATGAAGATTTCGAAGCCGATGCGGAAATTGGCAAATCTGAAGGTCAACTCGAAACGGAGCATTGATTGAACATCGAACAACTCCGCAAATATTGCCTCTCGTTTCCGCACGCGACCGAAGACGTGAAGTGGGGAAACGATCTTTGTTTTTGCGTCGGCGGGAAGATGTTCTGCGTCACCGGGCTCGATGCGGGCAGCCATCTTTCGTTCAAGACGACGCCTGAGAAATTCGCCGAGCTCACCGAACGCGACGGAATCATTCCGGCTCCGTACGTCGCCCGCTATCATTGGGTCGCGATTGAACAGCCCGACGCTATCAACC
>JAQSDP010000323.1 GCA_029945985.1 bacterium
CGAACCGAAAACTAAATCCGCGTGTTTCGCTGTCAAACTGAAGCGACGATACTCCAAGATCCGCGAGGACACCGTCCGGGCTGGTCACGAACTGCTTAATGTCTGCGAAGTTCCCTTGCCGAAACTCAACCCGCTCGCCGAACTCCGAAAGGCGGTCTTTAGCGAGTTCGAGAGCCGCCGCATCCTGGTCGATCCCGATCACACGAAGCGTCGCTTCCGTCTCAAGCAACGCTTTCGTATGACCGCCAAGGCCCAAGGTTGCATCAACAAAGACTTCTTCAGGCATTGGAGCAAGCAACGCCACTGTTTCGGCTAGCAGCACAGACGCATGTACGTTTTCCGCTTGAGCAGCCATTAATCAAAGATCAGGTCGATTTTTGGAGACACCTATAGCCGGCAAGCCGAACATGTCGTTTGCTCCAAACTCAAAAAAGCGTTGTCTGGATAGTCCAGCCTTTCCGTGCAGATTACCCGTCTTTCCCGGAAAGTGCCGACTCAGGATTTTTATCTGTAATTCAAGAATCGATCTCGCGAATTCTGCTTAACCCTTAAACACTACCTTCACAAAGATCTTGCGTGAAAATGTCAGCAACTTCATTTGCCTAACATTTGTAAGGATATTAGCTTCACCTTATGCGACTTGTCAAGAATATTTTGCAGAGAATCTTAAGGTAGTGTTTAAGTTTCTTCTATCCTAATTGAAAACATTAAGAAATCTCGGTTGCGCTACCTATCATGGCAGTTTTCTTTTCCATCGGTCTGGGCTAGACTTACGGCTTGCTTTTCGTCATGGACTCGTTGTTCTTACAACTCCTCCTGTTCGGATCCCTGGCTGGTACCGCCAACGTACTCGGCGGCCTGATCCTTTTTCCCGATAAGATCCGTAAAGATTACAAGGGAGTTCTCCGCTATTTGTTGGCCCTGGGAGCAGGATTCATGCTCGCGGTCACGTTCGTTGAGATAATTCCCAAAAGCATCCAACTCTGGCAGAATCCGACGAACGGCGAAGATGGCTTGTATCTGCCGATGCTTCTGATCCTCGGCGGCTATTTGCTCACCCAGTTTTTTGAACACACGATCGCCCCTCATTTTCACCTCGGCGAAGAGGTCCACTCCGACCACGTCATTTCCACAAAGTCAGCATACACGGGCATCGGTGGGTTTTTGATCCACACGTTTTTCGACGGCGTTTCGATCGCGGCCGCTTCTGCCCTGGATGTCCGGATCGGCTTTCTCGTATTCATCGCGGTCTTTCTCCACAAGTTTCCCGAGGGGTTCACTATCGGATCGATGGTGCTCGCCGCTGGTAAGGGAAGAAAAGAAGTGGTCATCGCCACCGCCCTCGTGGGAGCGACGACGCTCGTCGGTGTTATTGTCTTTCACCTGATCGGTTCTTACGTCGGATTCTCGGTGGCCTACGCATTGCCTATTGCGGCCGGCGTGACTCTTTATGTCGCGGCAAGCGACCTGATCCCCGAGATCAACCATCACGGCGGAAAAAGCCCTCTCGTTTCCCTCTCCGTATTCGCCGGAGTCGCGCTCTTTTTCGCCATCCACTACGGCGTCCACGAACTTGCCGCTCATTGAGCTCGCGTTGTTCTGCCTTGTTCGTTCCTGTTCTTCGCCTATCTGCTTCATGCTCTTTAATCACAGATCAAGATGAACCGGAAGAAGGATCTGAACTATCGAATAATGCATTTTTTTCGGAACCTTCCGCATACCGCGTCGTATTGATAGACAGGAGGCTATGACAACGATGCGTGAACCACTTCTTGCCGGAATTTTGAGTCTTTTCGTACCAGGTGTCGGACAGATATATAACGGCCGAATTATAGTCGGGATTCTTTGGCTTGTTCTGACAGGGGTCTCATGGATCGGCTCGGCCGGACTGCTTGGCTGGGTAGTGCATCTGATCTCCGCTTGGTGTGCGTACAGTTACGCCAAGGACAACCCGATACGCAGTTAGTATTCTTCATACAATCCTCCTTTGCCCGGTGTTCGATAACGCCGGGCTTTTTTGTTGCCTAAATATCAGGTAGCATTAGCGTTTATGGTCAAGGAAGGTCTTCCATTCGTTATTGTTCCGGGTCTGATCGCGATGTTCCTGGCCTACTTCCAAGTGTGGTGGTTGGCGGGTGTGTTCGCCGCACTGGCGGTATTCATGGCGTACTTCTTTCGCGATCCCCATCGAGAAGGTCCCGACGGGGAAGGCCTGATCCTCGCCGCGTGTGACGGAACCGTCACACGAATCGATGATGATGAGAATGGCAAGCTCGTCAGCGTATTCATGTCGCCGCTCGACGTCCACATCAACCGCTCACCGATCAGCGGAAAAGTGGCGAAGGCGGAATACACGAAAGGGAAAAAGAATCCTGCGACGAGCAACAACGCCAGCCTTACCAATGAACGCAACACACTCACGATAGAAGGCGAAGCCGTCACCGTAAGTGCAACCCAGATCGCCGGCATCGTCGCCCGCCGTATAGTCTGCTGGGCAAAGGAAGGCGACGAACTCCAGCAAGGCGAAAAATACGGACTCATCAAGTTCAGCTCCCGCACCGACGTCCGCATGCCGTCAAATGTCGAGATTCAGGTTAAGATGGGAGACCACGTCAAAGGCGGAGAATCTGTCTTGGCAGTCTGGACAGCCTAGACTATGACCGACGAAGAACCCAAACATCAACACAAAGGCCTGAAGAAAGGTCTATACGTGATCCCGACCGCGTTTACGGCAGCGAATATCGGGATGGGGTTTTTGGCTGTTCTTTATTCGATCCGGGCGTTCCAGGTGGTGCAGACTGACCCGGTCGCTGCCTCAGGGTATTTCAATTACGCCGCCGTTGCGATCGGCCTAGCGATCCTCTTCGACACACTCGACGGACGCGTCGCACGCATGACAAAGACGGCCACAGAACTCGGCGTGCAGTTCGATTCGCTGGCAGACGTCCTGACATTCGGCATCGCCCCCATCGCACTTATCTACGCTTGGGCGATCGGAGCGTCGTTTCCATACGAATCATCCGCCCACGCACTTGGGGTTTTCCTGCTCTTTATGTATCTGATGTGCGGCGCGTTTCGCCTCGCACGGTTCAACATTCAGGCGACCCGCCCGCGAGTACTTATTGAAGGTACTCCAAAGCTCGACAAAAAATATTTCGTCGGCCTGCCGATCCCGCCGGCGGCTGGGCTGCTCGCGTCCATAGTCCACTTCGCTCCGATGCCCTTAAGTTCGTACGGGGAGGGGCTTGCACGTTTCTATACGTACCTGCTGATGATCCTGATCGCCGTGCTGGGCGTCCTTATGGTCAGCACCCTGCGTTACTCAAGCTTCAAGGATGCCAAGTTCGGCCAACGCAGCCTCTATGTCGTCCTGGTCATCGCGGCGTTGGGCATGCTGATGTGGCTCTACTCGCAG
>JAQSDP010000324.1 GCA_029945985.1 bacterium
CGCCATATCCTGAGCCATACGAAATGATCGAGCGCTCTTCGGGAAAATGGACAATGTACTTATCTTTCGGATCAGGCGAGCACGGCCACGCAACATCAGCTTGGCCTTCCGCGAGCGGCATTCCGACCGAGTGCAGGCAGTGAACAAAGTCGCCGTTGCCCAGGGCGTCGAGCGCTTGTTTACCCATGCGGGTCATGATCTTCATGTTCACCGCGACGTAGGGCGAGTCGGAAAGCTGTACGCCGAACTGCGAGATCGGCGAACCGATCGGCCCCATGCAGAACGGGATGACGTACATCGTTCGTCCACGCATCGAACCGCGCATTTTCGGAGTGAGAAGCGCCTTCATTTCCTTGGGCGCCATCCAGTTGTTGGTCGGGCCGGCATCGCCTTTGGATAGTGAGCAGATGTACGTGCGGTCTTCGACGCGAGCGACGTCCGATGGGTGCGAGCGGGCAAGGAAGCTGTTCGGACGCTTCTCGGGGTTAAGCTTAATGAACGTTCCCGCATCTACCATATCCTGGCAAAGCCGATCATACTCTTCCTGCGATCCGTCGCAGAGATAGACCGCATCAGGCTCGCAGAGTTCGGCCATGTCAGTGACCCAGCGCTTCAGTTCTTCGTTTTGGATATTTTCCGGAATATTGTACTTCGCCATATCAGTGAACAAATGGATCTTGTATCCGTGAATCTGATTGTATCTATAACGTAACAAACGGATAATAACGCACCGCTTTTGCAAGTATTTGCGTAGATTATCACAACATAACGCGGATGTTAATGGTGAGAGAAACGGTCGCGCGTCGATTGGTAAAACCAATTACCTTCTTTCTGCCCTATTGAACCGCACATGGACGCAGATGAACGCGGATCCTCTTGAGATTTCCCTTTCAGGATTCAAGAGAGGTCTTATCTGCGTTTATCTGCGATCGGATGGGATTCAAGACAAACGAACTACTGGCGTGTCGCAACGCTTCGAATCTGAACGAACGTATTCGGCCGCTTTATGCGGATCTTTAGGCGAGGTGAAGGTTTGCCGTCGGCCGTGGAGATCTCGGATCGAAACGTCACGTCGTATGAGGTACGGAGTTGTACGACGATGTCGTCGTAGGCGGTCTGGATCTGCGAGAGTTGTGTGATCGGGTAATAGACGCCGCCGGAAATCTCCGCGAGCCGCTTCCCTTCTGAGTTGGCTTTCGATGTGAGGTCGTTGCTGAGGTATCGCGATCGTAGCGGGTCGACCGCGGTCGCGGGATCGCTCGCAGCGGCCGCGATCAGACTGGTCGGGACGTAGAGCGGATAGATCAAAGCTCCGCTTTCTTCGATTGAGCCCATAAGCGAATCAAACGGCAGGAACGAGCGGTTATCATCCCCATCCGACAAAAGGACAATCGCTGTGCGCTCGCCGCGGAATGGCCGCAGGACATCCGTGATGGTGAAACCGAGAGCGTCGTAGCACGCGGTTACTCCTCCGGCATCGAAGGTATCGAGGCTTTCCGAAAGCTTGCGTCGGTCTGTGGAGAATCCCGTGAGCTCTTTTACGTCATCATTAAAAAGAATGATCGACATCCTGTCGTTCGGATCGGCGGTCGTGATGAACGCTCTCGCGGATTTTCGGATGAAAGTGACGTAATTTTCGATGCTGCCGGATACGTCAATGAGAAGGACAAGATTCACCGGAGCAACGGTCGGACGCGCGGAGATAACTTCACGAGATTCGCCGCTCTCGGTAGTCTCGAAATCAGCGGCCGTCAGTCCCGGAATGGCCCGATTTTGCATGTCGGTGACGCGTACCGATGCAGTCTTTATGCTTGATACTTTTAAGTCGCTCGCGGTCGGCAATACTGTGATTCCGGGCTCCCGTCGGTATGGCGGTAGAGTTCGCGTGTAGTCGCCGAAATACCTCGGACTCGCACGGCGGATTGCATCCATCAGGAGTGTGTCACCGCTGCGGATGATCGCTTTAGCAGCGTTGGTCAGCGGGCGCTCACGTAAATCGCTCATCACATCGGTAGGCGGCACGTTGATAAGGATGATGCCGCGGTCGGTGGTGAAGTTGAGTGAAATGGTCTTTCGTTCTTGGTCCTTTCTTTTGGGTTCATCGTCGCCATCAGTGAGATCGGCGACGGCGGGCGACCCGGTCGCTTTCGATTCCGGCTCTAACTTGTTCGCGCCCGCTGCTGGCGGTGGTTCTGACCTGTACTTGCCCTTGATCGAGAATCGTCCGCCGGAAGCTTCTCTAACCTTCTCGAGCTCGAAATCGCTTAGAAAACGCGGACGTGATTCGCGCCAATTCAGAGAGTAGCGAACGTCATCGGTTGGAATATCGGCGGCAATGGTGCCGGTCTCGGTGGTGACGGAGACTTCATCGAAATTCCCCGTGACGCGGACTTCGCCGTTTGTCGTGGTGATCTTTACATTTGACCGCTCCGGGACAGATATCGAAACGTCGACGCGGTTAGAGCCGTTCAAGGGTTTCACTTCGATGCGGGAGCCTGCAACCGAGATCTCTTCGGAGCCGATCGCGAACTTGCCGGTAGCGGTGAGTTCGGACTTAACCACCGCCTCGCCATCCCCGGCCTTAAGGGCATTTACCTCAACCTTGCCATAGCGATTTACGACCTCGATCATCTTCCCGCCTTTGCCCAGCGAAAGCTCTCGCTTTACCTGGCCGTTCGCGTTGGAAGTTAGAGCGCAGGCGGCGAATATCAAAACTGCTAGATCTCGCCAAAATTTGTTCATCCGGTAGGTTTACTGGTAACGCGGCCCGACTGTATCAGACGCTCACGGACGCGTTCCTGCCATTTCTTTGGTGGCCCTTCGATCTCTTCGAACTGCCGGGAAAGATCATCTAAATTCTCGCCGCCCGCCTGTCTCGTCTTGAGATACAGGAGGGCGAAAATGATCGCCGACAGCGATGTCATAAGGATCTGTACCGGCAGCATCAGGAGCGACTGTAAAGACTCTTGAGCCATCTGCGCAATCGGCTTGATCGTCGCGTTCTTCTTCCCAACGTCTACCGTATTCGCGCCGCTCCCGACCAGGATATTGATCTCTTTCTCATCAGCACCTTGTTCCGATGGCGGGGCGGCTGAAGCCGTTGTACCGTTTTGTTTCTGTTCGGAGTTGACCCGCTCGTAGATCTGTACGCCCTTATCGACTGTTAGGGCAACGACCAATCCGGTCACCGCGCCAGCGACAAGCGGGACGAAGAAAAGAAGAGCTACAGCCGCAGAAGTAGTCGCCAGGGAGCGCATCACCAGTGTTTTCGACCGTTTGAAAGCCTTAAAGCCTCTGAGCTCTTCCATCATTACAACCGGAGCGACTAGCGACAGAAGCACGGTCGCAGGTATCACGCCGACTATGCACAATCCGAGGCTCAGAAATATAGCAACGGTCTGCATAAAA
>JAQSDP010000325.1 GCA_029945985.1 bacterium
ATCGTGATCAGCCGCGAAACCTGGCAGAAGACCGGCAGCCCGGCGGCATATCAGATCTTTTTCGACGATGCGAACCAACGCATCGGGCTAAAGCCGACGGCTCAAGGGATCCGCGGATCGTATCCCGCCGGCCCACGCGGCCGACACGGCGGCCGCCGCATCATTGCATACCGCCTGATCGCCGAATGCCGCCTGATCTTGAAATACACCCTCCAGTTCCCTCTCGCCGAGGTCGACCCCGACGGCATCCTCATCCTCGACCTCCGCACCGCCGTCGCCAACCCAAAATCAGTCGCCTGTGTCAAAAAGCGCGAAGCTTCCAAACCGAAGACCGAGATAATTCCCGGCGAGTTGGTAGAGCGGCGGGCGGAGGTTGACTCGAATCCATAAATCGAAATATCCTTTCGTGTCTTCAGGTCCGTAAGGCACAACGCCTCCCGCGGGGCATCCAAATCCCGGGTGCCGAAGGCACAATGGAAATTAGCCCGATGCGAAGCGTCGGGTTCCCCAAATCGACATCCGCACGCTGAAAGCGTGCCGCTCCTATGTCCCAAACCCATCTGAGCCTGCATTACCACATTGTCTTCCACACGTTTGAGAACCGGCCAACTATCTCCGACGAATGGCGGGATCGACTTCACCAGTTCATAGGCGGATGCGTTCGAACCGCCGACGGGGTACCTGCTGCGGTGGGCGGAACGGCAAATCACGCTCACCTGCTCGCGGGACTGAAGGCCACTCATCGATTGGCTGACTTTGTGAAAGACGTAAAAGTAGCGTCCTCAAAATGGGTACACACAGAAATAGGTGCACGGCCCTTCGCTTGGCAAAAGGGATACGGGGCGTTCACAGTCAGTCCCGGCAATCTTAAACGGGTCCGCCGTTATGTCTTGAATCAAGAAGAGCCTTATCGAACGCGATCCTCGAGAGAAGAATATCGGGATATATTGCAATCGGCAGGCGTCGAATACGACGAGAAGTTTATGTGGTAGCTCGCCGAAGAGTAATTAACGGATGGTACTCTCCGCCGCGCCGATACAAGTGCCGAAGGCACAACGGAAATTAGCCCGATGCGAAGCGTCGGGTGGCGGGGCCAAATCGGATCGCACGCTGAAGGTGTGCCGCCGGACGCTTCAGCAACCCGCGCAGCACGCCTTCAGCGTGCGGGGTATGTCCGCACCTAACCCGGCGTTTTGACGCCGGGCTAATTTCCGTGGTGCTTTCAGCACGAGAACCAACTTATCGGAAAAATCTTTTCTTCGAAACCAATCGAGCTTGATTTGCACTGATTTTCGGGCACCGCGATCTATTTGGGAAGGCGGACTTCGGAGAAGCGCATGGAATTGAGGTCGCCTTGGGATTCTAGTTGGCCGGTGGCGACGAGGTGTTGGATTCGTTGGGCGTAGAAGAGGTCGGGGATGCCTTGTTGGTGGGGCGGGGCGTTCATCATGGTGGTGCCGACGGTGCGGGCGACCTTTCGGAATTGGTGCGAGGCGTTTGAGAGGAGAGTTTGATCGATGACTTCGATCGCTTCGGCGGTGAGTTGGTCGACGCGGGCTTGCTGTTCGGGTGACATCTATAATTTAGGCGGACTAACCACGTGTCCTCCGCGGTGGTCGCTCATCTCGAAGATTATTTCTCCACAGTAGACCTCACCGTAGGACCAGCGATCCCACGTGCTGCTTCCGTAACACCAATAGACGCCCGGAATATCGCTAATGTTCTTGCTTGTCGGTTCGCCCAGGATGGAAACGACATTGGCTGCCGACATGCCCGCCTGGATTCTATGAACGTTCGCTTTCAGTGACCGCTCGTATACCTGGTCTCGCACCTCGACGCTCCCCAAAAAAGCGGCCACGAAGACAGAATGTGCGATCAAGATCTTTGCGAATCTCACATCAATATTTTCTCACGAAACTGAAGCTCGGCCATAAAAGATTGTGTCCCGACGGATTTGCACGCGGGACGCGTGCGGTCCAGTCGGGGAGACGGCGCATGGCGGTTCGCTGGACACAATGCCTTCGGGTCGTGTTTCTGCCTTATGGAAACACCCTCCCTACCGGTCGGGTTTCTGCCTTTGGAGATAGATCCTGTCTACAGGTCCGGTTTCCGCCATTGCGGGCTTCCGCGATTAGCGGTCGTGGTTTTGGCTGTTGGGTCGGGCCTCTTCGATCTTTTGCATTCCGTAGAGGAAGGCGACGATGCCGATGGGGATCTGGAGGAGGATGGTGTAGTTTTCCTGGTCGGTGCCGCGATAGGACTCGCCGGACGCGAAGTAGGCTACTGCAGCTGCGGCGGTGATGAAGCAAACGGCTACAAAGAACCAGAAAAACGCGGTACTCGTTTTCATTTGGATACTCGACTATTTAATTGATCGACCGGTTTCGGGTGTGCAGTCTTTTCGTGTGAATCGAAAGAATCGGTCACGTAAGGATATCAGAGTAGGGCCCATGCCAACAAGAAGTTTTCGTCAGCGCCTCTCAAGGGTAAGCAGGGCGAGGAAGAGGAACAGGTTTGCGACGCCGGCGATGATCGAGAGGGGCCAGATGAGGATCGATGAATACGAGTGGCGCCACTTGTTGGCGACCAGTCGGTAGGAGGCAAAGAAGGTCAGGAATCCGATCACGTAAACCAGGATAGCGGCATAGATCCAGAGACTGTCTTCGGATTCAGCGATGGAGGCAAGGACCTTATCCTTCGCAACGAATAACATCGCGAGGGCCCCGAACTCGGCGGTCACCGTGATAGCCAGCACCTTGACCGCGGTGTGAACGTCGATGATCGAGTCGGTGATGTTATAGAAGACCGAGTCGACTACTTTGCTAACCAGCCGGTCGTGATCATGATCGTGAT
Organism: bacterium; assembly: GCA_029945985.1. Lineage (GTDB taxonomy): Bacteria > Acidobacteriota > Blastocatellia > Pyrinomonadales > Pyrinomonadaceae > OLB17. Next base: position 2,854 of record JAQSDP010000325.1, read on the forward strand.
CGCCGTTCGAATAGGACATTTCGGGGTTTAGAGTTCAAGCTTTAGCTTGTCGATATAGTTACTTGTCATCTTCCCGGCAACCGAGACAAGCTGAAGCTTGAACTCTGAACTACTGACTACGCCGCGGCCTTTGATCCGAGCACTTCCACGATCGCCTGGCCGATGTCGGCGGGGGATTGGACTACTCGGATGCCGGCGGCGGTTAGGGCTTTCATTTTTTCTTCGGCGGTACCTTTGCCGCCGGAGATTATCGCACCGGCGTGGCCCATGCGGCGGCCGGGAGGTGCGGTTTGGCCGGCGATGAAGGCGACGATCGGCTTGGTGACGTTGTCCTTTGCGTACGCTGCCGCGTCTTCTTCGGCACTTCCGCCGATCTCGCCGATCATGACGATCGCGTCGGTTTCGTCGTCAGCTTGAAAGAGTCTGAGCGCGTCGGTGTGGGTCGTCCCGATGATCGGGTCGCCGCCGATGCCGATGGCGGTCGACTGGCCGAGTCCGAGGGCTGTGAGCTGTCCGACTGCTTCATACGTGAG
>JAQSDP010000326.1 GCA_029945985.1 bacterium
ATCCCCCATTTATGAAATCCGATCATATTGAAGAGGAAATATATACCCAGCACGATCCCGATCGTCCAAGCCGACGCCTCACGAACGATGCCCCACGTATCGCGGTGAGCAGCAGGCTTCTTGGCGTCCAAATAAGGCTCAAGCTCACGAGCGAAATCCTCCGGCAGTTCGACGGCCTGAGCCTTGCGAAACGCCTGCAGGCTGAATGCGAAGAACAGCACCGCGAACGGCGGAAAATATTCGGCAAACCGCTTCGAACGGAACTGCGCCGCAAGCAGTATCGAAACGAACATCAGAAAGAACGTAGCCTTCTCCGGCAGCTTCCCCCCGCGCGGCATAAAGAAGATATAGCCGAGCAGCATCGCGATCATCGCGACCGGGAAATGCGTCAACAGCTGCATCCCATCGTACGGATACCACTCGCCGCCGACCGCCACCGCAAAATCGCTGCCGACCTTGATCTTCGTGTAAGCGTGTTCCCAAAACAGGTAAAGATTTGCCGGGAAATAAGGATTGATAATGTTGCCCGCGATCATCCCCGCGGTCGTATAAACGACCGGCCGCCACTCGAAACGCCGCTCGTTCCACGCGATGATGATCGTCCAAATGATCGCGGCTATCCACAGTAGCGGAAACAGGCTGTACGTCCACACGAACGCGAACATCAACGGCAGCAGCCAGATGTACTTCCGCTCAAACAGAAAATAGATCCCCGCAACCGTCAAGATGATCGTCAGCGGCGGAGCCTTCGCCATGTTCATCCGGTAATAGAACATATTGGCGCACGTCAATATCGCCGCGAACCACACGAGCAGGTAGTCGACGTCGTACCGATATAGCAGCCAGTAAACAGAAAAGACCGCCAGCGTCCCAAACACGACCGCCGCGACCTTCGCCGCCATCACCGGCTCAAAAAACCAAAGGAACGGTATCTGCGCGAGGTGAAATAGAAAGTGATGATCGTTGTAGTGCTCGGGGTTCAGCACGGTCAGCGGCAGCCAGTTGAACGCAGGCAGGCCGTTGCCCGCACTCAGGCTCTCCCACAGCAACGCCGACCAGCGGATGTGATAATACCCGTCCCAATCGCCGCAGCAGATCGCCTCCGTCCGAAACTGCAGCCAGCCTAGAACCATCGCCGCGGCGATCAGCCCGAACATCAGATACACGAACCGCGTCACGGCTTCCGATTCTAAATACTGCTTCCAGCTAACCCTCGCAGGTGCAGCCGAACCACCCTGCCGTACAACGTTTTCGTCCATTATTTGCCTGAAAGATCAGCCCCAAAAATGCGTGCGATCAATCAAGAAAATTATCACGAAACCACTCACGGCAGAAACCGGACCGGTAAGAAGGATGCCCCCGCTGCTCAATTCAAATTCACGTAGTTTCTATGCACGACCAGGTCCGATCTATCGCGGGCTTCGTAGACGGCTTCGGTCGCTGTCTGACGAGTCACTACTTTCGACTTTGCAACCGTCGGCCTTTCTTTCGTTTCACCCTTCTCTGCATTAGCTAGAAAGGTTTTGATCTCTCCTGGGCTAGGTTCTGAAGCAGCCGCGGGCTTGTCGGCCAGCGAGATAGCTTCGACAACGGCCGCCTTGATCATCTTCGGCCAGAGTTTCGCGAAAAGATGATTTGAAACATAGATGTCGGCGCTATTGATCTTCCCGTTGATCGCGAATGCATATCCGATGACATCGTTCTTCCCCTTCGCAAGGTCCGAAAAGCTCTTGGCAAAGGACTCCCGTTCCTTCACGAGCTTCTTGTTTTCGAGCGAGAGCTGAAGGCTGGAGGCGGACGAATTCGCCGTGACGTCGACGGTCACGTTCGCCGAGATGTTCTTCTGCGCGTTCGCCACCTCGGTCCAAACTTGGGCCTGCGAGCCTCTTCCGGCTGCGCTTCCGCTTCCACTGCCGCTTCCATTACCGCTGCCCGAACCCGAACCCGAACCTGAGCCCGAGCCCGAGCCGGCGATTACGCCTGAATTTGATCCGATCCCGGTCGTAGCCATCTTCAGCTCTTTCGACACGACACGTTCTTCGGACGAGGAGAATTCTCTGCGGCTCTCATTACCACGGCCTTCCCAGCGACCCGATTCGACACAAAATGCCTCGATCGAAACCTTGCCGGAGTTTCTCGGAATGATCACGCTGATCGCAAGCACTCGGTCCTGCTTCCCGCCCTTAACAATATCGCCGGACTGAATGAACACATCGTATTTCGGCGAGATATTCTCGACCATCAACTCGTTCACGTCCTCGGTCTCGTAGACCTTGAAGATCTTCATCTTGAGAGCTTCCTCAAGTGTGATCAGATCCTTGTTGCTGCTCGCGTCAGCTCCGTGAATGAGAAAGATCGTCAGATTCTTGTACGTGAACGGTTCCGAGATCCGATACGCCGTCTGTCCGAAAGCTCCGACCGCCGCCAAAAGACACACTCCTACCGCCAGGCTGATACTTCTTAAGCCCTTCATACGACACCTCTCCTAGTTAAAATTCAGGTTCTTGACGAGACGTTCAAATTCTCGACGGGGTTTGCACAGTGAGATGCCCGAGTCGAAAAATGGATGCTCTCAGCGGCCGCTGCCTAAACGAAAAAAGACCGGCTACCGCCTTTTCGAACGATAGCCGGCGTAAGGTAGTAACCAGGAAGCTACTTCTTCGGCACCTGGTTGTTGCCGCCGCCGAGAAGGACAGGAGCGGCGAGGAAGTTGAAGTCGGGGATCAGCCTGCCTGACGGCTCGAGCAGTTTCAGGCCGAAACGGTCGTTCGTACCGGGATCTCCGTTGTCGATCACGCGAGCGATTACGACATGGTTTCCGAGGTCGCCGTAGGTGGCCTTAGCTGTGACTTGAGCTTCCTTACCGACGATCGCGACGTTCTGCATCGAATTGCTCTTGACCTTTACATCGCCCGTCGGCCGATGCTCGATGTACATTATCTGCCCCTGAGCCTTGCCGTTCTTCAGATACTTGACGTTAACTCCGAAGTTCGCCCGGTAGCCGTTATTGGGATTGATGACCCAACCGCCGCCCGTGACAAACCCAAGAGACGGATCGTAAACGGTAAGCACCGTGCTGCCGCCGCCCGTGTAATAATCCCCGCCAACGACTATGCTCACCTCGTAAACGCCGACCGGGATATTAGAGAACGTACACCCGATCGTAAGCGTCGAACCTGATGCCGAACCTGTGTTGTTGTTGCACGTCGGGCTTGATCCGCCGCCGATAGGGGTAAGGGTAAAGGTTACGGGGCTGGCCTTTGAGATGTCTCCCGGATAGCCGTCATCTTCTTCGGTGATCGCCGCCGCGAGAGCGAACTGAGGCGAGGTGCCTCCGGGCGAAGCCACCTTCACGGCTGAGAGCGCATCCGCCGCCGTCAC
>JAQSDP010000327.1 GCA_029945985.1 bacterium
GATCTTCGCTACGAGCTCTCCATCGAACGCGAAGGCTTCACAAAGTATAGGATCACCAATGTCGATCCGGCCCCTGGGGAGGATCTAACGGTTAAGGTGAGTATGCAACCCGGAAGTCCGCCATACGCTCCTATCGAGCAAAACCTTGCGCCCGTAGTTCCAATCGAATCTCCCTCGACTTCCTCGACCGTATGGAAGCAGCCTACAAATTCGTGCTCTCCTTCTGGCGTCAAAACGGAGCGAGCGAAGATCGATTCAAAGAACGGACAAATCTCAGGATCGATCACAGACCAAATGGGAGCGTTAGTCCCAGGCATCACGGTCCGACTCTTCCAAGCAAAGACTATGGTAGCGATAATTAACTCGGACGCGAACGGAAGTTTCGCGATGAAGAACATCCAGCCGGGCAAGAATTTACAGACTCAAGATGGCCGATAATCCTAACCCTTGGAAGAAGCAAGAGATAGACGGAATCACGATCAGCGCCGGAGAAAGAATTGAGTACGGCATATGTCTTGAAGTCGGCGATCATACGGAGGTCGTCGGCATTTTCGTAGATGGACCGGACATGCTCTTTGCCGAACCAACACAACCAGCAGAGTCCTTCGTGCCTCGCCAGATCTACTCGTTGCGCGGCAAGGTCAAAGAACTCCTGTCAAGCCCCAGGTCTTCCCCTAAGCAACCCGACTAGAAGTGCAAGCCGCGGCTCAGCCGTGCGACGATGAGGTCGATAGCATCACCGCAATGCGTCACGGAAAAGCGTAGCAGCCGTCTTAGATACGATACACTTTGCAATCACCACAACAATATGCGACTTTTATCGTCCGATCGTTTGAGATCGTGAGACAGTTATGAAGCTATCAGGAGGAAGGTGGTGATGTAGATCGCGGGAGGAGTGTCCGTAGGGGTGGAGAGAGCGGACCAATTAAGCGTCCTCAGCCTACCCTTCATCGCTGCTTTAAGGGCAAAAATGAGGAAGGAGTACCCGTAAGTCTATGATCTTGAGTCAAATGGTTCAAAATAACCCCCGCGAAATGTTTCAACTCAAACGACTTACGAAGCGCTCACGAGATCGCGTCGATCTGTTTCGCCACAGCAATGTCGAGATCGGTGACGCCGTCGCGGTCGTGGGTGGTGGTTTCGACCTTGGCGTAGCCCCAGCCAAACTTGATGTCGGGATGGTGGTCGGCGGCTTCAGCGATCTCGCCGACCTTGTTGACGAACGCGAGCGCCTCGGCAAAGTTGCCGAACTTGAACTTCCGTTCGATCTTGTCGTCGTCAAATTTCCAGCTATCAAGCGTCTCGAGGGCCGTGTTTACTTCTTCTTCGGACAGTTTTCGTCGTTCCATACGTTGATTTTGGCACAAGACGTGAATTTAATGCAGAGGGCGCGGGCGGAAGCAGATTTTGTGGGTAGTTTTGGCTTATAGTTCCGGCTTTGAGATATAATTGCTGTTTTCCGGTGAGTCTAGAAATGCGATCTGTTTTTACAAGTTTGCTGTTGGCTGGGGCTATTTTTGGCGTCTCTTGCGGCGCCGCTTCCGAATCTAAGTCTCCGGTCGAGACGATGAAGACCTATACCAAGGCGGTAAAGGCTAAGGACACGACAACGATGAAGTTGCTGCTCTCGGCGGACACGATCAAGATGCTTGATCAGGAAGCAAAATCGCAGAACGTCGTGCTCGACGAGATCGTTAAACGCGAGACGCTGTTTCCCGAGTCGCAAAAGGTGTTCGATTTTCGCAATGAAAAGATCGAGGGCAATAGAGCGACGGTTGAAGTAAAAAATTCCTTCGGACAATGGGAAACGTGGCCGTTCCTTTTCGAAGACAGCCAATGGAAGATCGATAAGAAAGGCTACGCGGACCGGCTGATGATGGACATTCAGCAGCAAACCGACGACATCATTAACCAAAGTCAGATGCCGGCAGACCCGCTTGCGACGCCAACCCCGTAGGAGATCTTTTTAGTGTCAGTAATCAAACCTTTTCGGGCACTTCGCCCACCATCCGACCTTGCCGAGAAAGTTGCGTGCGTTCCATACGACGTTCCGTATGATGCGGAGGTTCGAGAGTACATTGCGGACAATCAGAACAGCTTTCTCCGCGTGACGCGGCCCGAGGCGGAGTTTCCAGTAGGGTCCAACCCGTCGGACACGGATGTTCTCGCCAAATCGAAAGAGAATCTCGAGAAGTTCATCAGCGAAGGCTGGCTGCAGCAGGACGACGAACCGTCTATACATCTCTATCGACTCAGTGTAGGCGACCAGGTTCAAACTGGCATCGTGGCGACCTGTTCGATCGACGAGTATGACGCTGGCTTGATTAAGAAGCACGAGAAGACGCGCCCGGACAAGGTCAAGGATCGAACGGATCACATGGTCGGACTCCGGGCCCAGACGGGATTGATATTCCTGGCGTTCCGCGGAACGGATGAAACGAGACGCATCATCGCCGAAGAAACCTCCCGTGAGCCGCTTTTCGAATGCCCGTGTGATGAGGGCGGCGTATCGCAGACGGTCTGGAAAGTGAGTGATGTCGATGGACTTGTCGCAGCATTTGCCGAGGTTCCTGCTCTCTACGTCGCCGACGGCCATCACCGTGCCGAGTCTGCATCGCTCGCACGCAAAACGCTGAAAACACAGAACCCAGATCACACCGGCGAGGAGCCATACAACTTCGTAATGGCGGGCGTGTTCCCGGCGGAAGATCTGAAGATCCTTCCTTACAATCGTGCGGTTAAGGATCTGAACGGACTGACGAAGGAGCAGTTTCTCGAGAGCGTATCGCACGCGTTTAGCATTGACTCGACGAACGAGAAATCGCCAAAGCACGGCCGTTCATTTGCGATGTACCTCGACGGCGAATGGAGCAGGCTCACGCACATCGTCGAGAACATCCAGCAAGCGAACCCGATCGAATCGCTCGACGTCAGTCTTCTCCAGCAGAACATCCTCGCCCCGGTTCTCGGCATCGACGATCCGCGTACGAGCGACCGCATCTCGTTCGTCGGCGGAATTCGCGGCACGGACGAACTCGAGCGGCTCGTAGATTCCGGTGATTACGCGGTCGCATTCTCGATGTATCCGACGTCGATGGATGATCTTTTCGCGGTTTCCGACATGGGCGAGATAATGCCCCCCAAATCGACATGGTTCGAGCCGAAGTTGAAGGACGGATTGTTCGTGCATCTAATATGACCAAAGATCTCGCGGCATTAAGACAGGAATACTCGCAGCGCGAACTATCGAGGGCGATCGTTGCCGCCGATCCGTTCACACAGTTCTCTAAATGGTTTGATGAAGCCGTCGCGGCCGAGATCTTCGAACCGAATGCAATGCACCTCGGCACTGCTTCTCTCGACGGAGTT
>JAQSDP010000328.1 GCA_029945985.1 bacterium
TTGTCACATTTCTACTGCTTGCCGCGGCATCCGTCTCGTTGGCTCAGGACCCGCCGAAGGCCACTGTGCAGGCGGCGATGAGAAGGTTTCCGACAGTCCCAGAACCGTACATCGAAGCGATGATCGTCGCCAAACGGGTGATGTCGATCGCACTGCCCACATGGCTGCCGCCGGGGTTCAAGTTTGAGAAGCTCAAGGCTCGGATCGGGCGTGAGGTCTCGCTGGAAGACCGCGAATTCGTCGTCATTTATTCGCGTACTCAGGACGGCAAGACTCAGCGATTCGCACTCGAAGCTGGTTTCGACGGGCTGGGCGGACTGCCGTACGAACCGACTCAGGTGATTCGTTCAAGCGTTGGGCAGATCGATCTTATGTATGAGCCAAAGGATCTGGATGACGAGAAAAAGGTACTGAAGAATTACGTCTACACCGAATGGTTCAAGGTGAGGACACGCACCGACTGGCACTACATCGGGATGTACGGTGCTCCGGAAGAAGGCGATCCCGGCATTGCGATGATCTCGCTTGCGGATACCGAGCGGATATTGAAGTCATTGCAGGCACTGTAAAACTAACTAACAGTTTAGGGCGTTAGATCTTGTTAGTTTTGTTAGGGTGTTAGTGTTATTCCTCGACAGCCTGCTCGTCATCTAACTTGGTGACGAGCACCTTGTCTACCCGTCGTCCGTCCATATCAATTACCTCAAAGGAATAGCCGTCCCATTCAAATTTATCGCCTTCAGCAGGCAGCCGTTCGAACCGCGTCAGGACGAATCCGGCGAGCGTCTGATATGCGTCGCGTTCGTCCTCGGGAAGGTCTTTTATTTTCACGACCTCCCGGAAATCCGCGACTGACAGATGTCCATCAAGCAGCATGGAGCCGTCTTCTCGGATGACGACACTGTGATCGATCACGCCTGCAACGGGCAGATCGCCGACGATCGCTTCGAGCACGTCGTTCATCGTCACGAGCCCGACGATCGCTCCGAACTCATCTACGACAAGTGCCACATGCGAGCTTGATTCCTTGAAGTTCTCAAGCAGCTCGAGTGCGGTCGTGGTTTCAGGAACGAAGACCGGTTGCCTCGCGGGCCGTTCGAGATCGAGCGGTTCGCCGCTTAGCACTTGTGCGAGCATGTCGCGTGCTTTCACGAACCCGATGACGTCGTCCAGTGTCCCGCGGCTTACCGGCATCCGCGAATAGGCTGACGCAATGATCTGTTTGCGAAGTTCCGCAGGCTCGTCCTCCAGATCAAGCCATTCGATCTTTACACGCGGCGTCATCAAGGCCGTGACGCGTTGGTCGTCCAGCCGGATAACGCTTTCGATAAGGTCCTGCTCCGTCTCTTCAAGCACGCCGACCTCTCGTCCATGTGCGATGTGTGCACGGATCTCTTCTTCGGTGATTGCCGAATCTGTCGCCGGGTGGATGCGGAAGATCTTCAATATCAAACGCGTCGAAGCACTCAAAAGCCAGACGGCCGGAGCGGTGACCTTCGACACCAGATCCATCGGACGAGAAAAGATCGAGGCGATGAATTCGGGCCGGTTGAGAGCGATATTCTTGGGGACCAGTTCGCCGATGACGAGCGAGAAATAGGTGATGATCAGGATGACGACGCCAAAGCCGATGTGCTGTGAATAAGGTGCGATTGTCGGAACTTGCTCGACAAATCCGCCGATCTCGTCAGATAGCAAAGCTCCGCCGAATGCACCGGAGAGGATGCCTACGAGCGTGATGCCGATCTGGACTGTGGAGAGAAATCGATCGGGACTTTCCTGAAGTTCGATGGCCTTTGCCGCTCCCGCACTGCCGTCAGCTGCCGCCCGAGCAAGCCTTACACGGCGTGCTGACACGACCGCGATCTCCGTCATCGAGAAGAGGCCATTGATAAGGATCAGACAGGCGACAAGGAATACCTCAAAGGCGATCTCGTTCATAAACGAGCATTATCGCACGGGTGGAGAGTTCAAGCTTTAGCTTGTGGGAATGTCTTAGCGACTGTCGGTACCACCTGCGGTAGCGGGTGGTTGTACGTGGCGAGTCAAGAGGTGAGGAAACGAGAGCTCGAGTCATTCAGTAACGATAAACGCATCTCTTGGCAAAGAAGAACGACCCGCTACCGCAGGTGGTACTGACATAGGTTACGATTTTAACCGGCTAGACGTAGGTCTTCAGGAACTTCGGCTTGCGTCTCGCTTTCGTTGCTTGCTCAAATGAATAGGCGAGCTTGATGAGCGTCGGTTCGGTGAAGGCTTTGCCGAAAAATGAGATGCCGATGGGGAGTTCTTTCGCGAAGCCTGCGGGGACGGTGATGTTTGGGTAGCCGGCTACCGCCGCCATTGACGAACTGCCGACATAGCCGCTGCCGCAATCGCCGCTGACGGTATCGATCATCCACGTGGGAGCGTTCGACGGGCCGACGATCGCGTCGAGCTTGTTCTTGTCTACGACCTCGTCTATTCCCTCTTCCGCCGAGTATTTCCTTGCGGTTTCCTTCGCGTCCTTATACTCTTTTGCCGTCAAATCGCCGAGCTTTGCCGAATCGACCATTATCGACTGGCCGAAGTATTTAAGTTCGCGAGCGGCATTGTCGTTGTTGAATTTGATCAGGTCGTCGAGCGTCTTATGCCTGGAACCGCGGGCCCGCAGATATTTCTCAAGCCCGGCCTTGAACTCATATTTCAGCACGATAAACTCCGCATCGCCGAACTTGCTTCGGTTTGGAAACTTCACGTCGATCAGTTCGGCTCCCGCACGCTTCATCGCCTCGAGTGCGGCGTTAGTCACCTTATCGACCGTCGCATTCCGTCCCCAGAAATCGCGTGCGACTCCGATGCGTGCTCCGCGAAGGCCGTCAATCTTAAGTGAGGCCGTGTAGTCCGGCCGCAGCTCGGAGGATGCGAATTGAACGGCATCACCTCTACGGTCACGACCGGCGATCGCTGTCAATAACACTGCTGCATCCGCAACCGTTCTGCACATCGGTCCGGCCGTATCCTGCGTTGCCGAGATCGGAATTATGCCGTTCTGTGATACCAATCCGACCGTGGGCTTCAGTCCGACAATTCCGTTGATCGACGCCGGACACAGGATCGATCCGTCGGTTTCCGTGCCGATGGCGATCGCCGCAAGATTGGCAGCGATGGCTGCACCTGAACCTGACGAGGATCCGCACGGATTGCGGTCGAGAATGTATGGATTGCGGGTCTGTCCGCCGCGTCCTGACCAGCCGCTGATCGAATCGTTGTCACGAAAATTGGCCCACTCGCTGAGGTTCGTTTTGCCGAGGATGACGGCACCGGCTTCACGCAGTTTCGATACGATGAACGCGTCCTGCTTCGGCACCGGAGCGTCCATC
>JAQSDP010000329.1 GCA_029945985.1 bacterium
GCGGCTGATCGATTACGGCTTTCACCCGCCGACGATCTATTTCCCACTCGTCGTCGAAGGAGCAATGCTGATCGAGCCGACCGAATCCGTAGGCCGTGCGGACCTCGACGCGTTCATCGAAGCTATGAAAGATATCGATCGAGAAGCTCGCGAGAATCCGCAACTCGTGCTGGATGCACCGCACTCCACCCGAATCGGCCGCCTCGACGAGGCAACCGCCGCTCGCCGACCGGTGCTCCGCTGGAAGCCGGACTCGGAAGTTTCCGCGAAGACTGCCTAGCACATTGATCTTAGGAGATAGCTGCCGATGAGAATCCCGCTCTTGTTGTGGCCCTACAGAGCTGCTTTAACTTTTGTTGTTATATTTGCGGCATCAGGAGACGCGTACGCTCAGTTCGACAGGATCGCGAAATCGCAGGCCAAGGATATGCTCAGGGGAGCCCGCGCCGCGATCAAAGAGGACTACTACGATCCAAAGTTTCGAGGCCTTGATCTCGACGCGACTTTCAAGATCGCCGAAGAAAAGATCGAAGCCGCGACTTCGATGGGGCAGGCTCTTGGCGTTATCGCCCAGGTAGTTCTCGAGTTGAATGATTCGCACACCCGCTTCTATCCTCCCTCGCGATCGGTAGAGGTGGATTATGGTTGGCGCATGCAGATGGTCGGGGGAAAGTGCCTGGTTACCTTAGTCGATCCAAAAAGTGATGCTGCCAAGCAGGGGCTAAAGGTGGGTGATGAGATTGTTCAGGTCGAGGGATTCAAACCAAACCGTGCCGATCTGTGGAAGATTAATTACTACTACAATACGATCAGCCTTAGAAAGGGGCTCAACGTGAAGGTACTGGCCCCTGGAGCGACGGCGGTCAAGGAGTTGAATCTCGCCGCAAAGACTAAGACATTGAAGGCACGGCTGACGTTGGAAGATCTTATACGCGAGATCGATCTTAGCTCAAGTTCCGGAGGAGTAACACACCGATTTTCGCGAGTAGGCGCAACAACGGTTTGGAAGATGCCAAGCTTCGTTATCGATCCGAATCAGGTTGACCAAATAATGCGTAACCGCATTAAGGGATCGGCGAATCTTATCCTCGATCTCCGGAACAATGGTGGCGGATATGTTGTCGCACTAGAACGCCTCGCGGGATACTTTGTTGAGAAGGACACAGAGATCGCGAAGCTAGTCTCGAGAAAACCCATGAAGCCGCAGATGGCGAAAACCGCTGGCGGCGAGGCGTTCAAAGGTAGGGTTATCGTTTTGATCGACTCAGGTTCGGGATCGGCGTCAGAGATATTTGCCCGGTTCATGCAGCTTGAGCAAAGGGGAGTTGTGATCGGCGAACAGTCGGCGGGAGCGGTTATGCAGTCCAGGACCATCCCGATGCAGATGGGAGCCGATTCGATCATCCCTTACGGTATGAGTGTGACTAACGCAGACGTCATTCTCGCAGATGGTGTCAGTCTTGAGCGTCTCGGCGTTTTACCGCAGATGGTCATGACACCAACACCAGCTGACCTGGCTGCTGGCCACGATCCGGTCCTTGCGGCTGCGTTCCAGTTGTTGGACCAGACCGTGACGCCCGAAGCAGCGGGAAAGATGTTCCCCGTAGTCTGGGAAGACAATTAAGCCTTTCAGAACAGTTGCCATCTTAGTCTGGGCGTTGATGATCTTTGTGGGATTAACCGCCCTCTTCGCGCGCCCGGAACTGTTCACCCCTGACGGCATCGCGGCCTTCTTGGCGAAGTTTCAGAATGAAGCGCTATCGATATACCTCGCCGTTTCTGTCATCCGCGGCTTCACCCTGCTTCCAAGCACACCCTTCGTGATCGCGGGAACGCTCGCATTTCCAGCTTCTCCATGGATAGTATTGGCGATCTCGATCGTCGGCATCATCGTTTCGTCATCTTTAATCTATTGGTTCTCCGACGTACTTGGTATAAGCGACTTTTTTGAAAAGAAGAAGCCGGCGGCGGTGGCCAAGATCCGCTCAAGACTTGAGCATCCAACCGGCCTTCTATTCGTTTTCCTCTGGGCCTTTTTCCCGCTCGTGCCGACCGATGCGGTTTGCTACGTCGCGGGTTCGACTCGGATGAACTTCCTGAAGTTCATCGCCGTGATCGCCGCTGGCGAAGTGATACTTTGCTCGTTCTACATCTTTTCGGTAGTTTTATCGTCGACCAGTTTAGATAAGATGATCGGCCCGTTCGTCCACCGTAACGACCCCGTTATAGTCTCCGCGCCCTTGGCGAAGCAGAGGGCGAAAAGGAAGCGCGAAATGATTGATCAGGTCTTTTTCTTCTTAGGCTCTTCGGCGGCCACCTTCGCGGACGCCTCAATGATCTGGTCGCAGAATTCTATCGACTGGATCAGAAGCCCGCGGTCAGTGTTGGACGAAGATTTTTCGAGTTCGCCTTGGAAGATCGGCTTATAACGAGTAGCGGCCGCGGCGAGGTTTCGCATTGCTTTTGGAAACAGTTTCCCGCCAACCTCGTTGCCTTCTATCGCAGTGCTCGTTCGCGAAGCAATGTCGTCGATATCGTCGATCGACTTTTGCAGCAGCCGCCTGATGTCTGACAGAAGCTCGCTGCGCGATCCGGCAGGTTCCGGCCCCCACAATTCGCTGTTCTTTTTAGGCGGCGTCCACGTATGGCGGGCGATATTCGCAGCAGCCAGGCGTCGATCGATGAATTTTGTCAGAGCTTCGACCCTAAGGTCGATCTCCTGAGCTTCGCGGATCACCTCGCCTTCCTGCTCAGTCACGAAATCGCGCCGCTGCCCAGCTGCGGTGGAAAATAAAACTGCGAAAGATAGAAGCGCAAGTAGGATAAATCGGGAAAAGTACTTCATCTAAGTTGTGCGCCGGTTAGGTACGACTGAATCTCCAAAAAGCGGCTCGATCGCCTTGCTGCGCGCATCTCGGAGGTAACGGAGGAGCACGCGAACGTAATGATCGTACTCCTGCGGAGCCTCTCGCCGGATGAGAGCAAGCCGCGGGGCGAAGCCGCGAAGGGTCATTTCAAATCGCTTTAGATTATCGAGAGTCTTATCCTTTCTGGGAGCCGCTTCCAGAAACGCGAGCGTGTCGTCCATAAGGGCGTGAAACCCGCCGAGTTCGTTATACATCGCCGGAAATTCATTCTTCGCATTGAGTTCTTCGGCTTTGCTTAGGCGGCTGCTCATCAAGGCGAGGGCGAGCTTGGTGCGCTCTTTAAGTCCTTGCTGGTTATCGAGTTGGGTGCGTTCAGAACTGTTCATCGCCCGCACTGGCGGAGGAGCGGCGTCCGGATCGAAATCATCTTCGCCGCCCTCCGTCGGCGGCTGAGCGCTAGCCGTAAGGGCAAT
>JAQSDP010000330.1 GCA_029945985.1 bacterium
CAGTCCATGCCAGGCCGTTGACCAGCCCGATCTCGCTCTTACGTGCAATATCCTGCTTGCGGAATCGGATAGTTCCAAGGAGTTCGCGAACCTTCTCGGCATCGATGATCACCTTGAAGGCATCCTTGTCCGACGTTGCAACATATTTACGAGCGATCTTTCGCAGGCACGACCCGATCTCGCGCTCCAGATTGCGAACTCCTGCCTCTCGCGTGTAATGACGAATCACTTCAAGAATCCCATCATCAGTGAAAGTCACCTTTTCCGCGTCGATGCCGGTGCTCTCACACTGCTTTGCGATCAAATGCCGCTTGGCGATCTCAACCTTTTCCCGTTCTGTATAGCCCGACAGACTGAGGATCTCAAGACGATCTTGAAGGGGAGCCGGAATCGTGTGGAGCACGTTGGACGTAGCGATAAAGAAAACGTTTGAGAGGTCGTAATCGACATCCAAATAATGATCACGAAAAGTGTGATTCTGCTCCGGATCCAAAACCTCGAGCAACGCTGCAGAGGGGTCGCCGCGGAAATCTCGGCCGAGTTTATCTACTTCGTCGAGAAGGATCACAGGGTTCACCGTTCCCGCCCGCTTCATCAACTGAACGATCTGGCCGGGCAAGGCTCCGATATAGGTCCGACGATGTCCGCGGATCTCAGCTTCGTCGTGAACCCCGCCGAGCGCGAGTCTAACGAACTTCCTTCCGGTGGCATTTGCGATCGATTTTCCTAGCGACGTTTTACCGACTCCCGGAGGTCCGACGAAACATAGGATCGTTCCTTTCGGATTCTTAACGAGCTGCCGAACCGCAAGAAACTCAAGAATGCGTTCCTTGATCTTCTCCAGCCCATAATGGTCTTCGTTGAGCGTGTCCTCGGCTTCCTGAAGGTCATTGTACTCCTCCGACCTTTGCTTCCAAGGCACGTTGACGAGCCAATCGATGTACGTCCGCGAAACGGTACTCTCTGCAGACATCGGCGGCATGGCTTCGAGGCGAGACATTTCCTGCAATGCCTTCTCTTTAGCCTCGACCGTCATCCCTACCTCTTCGATCTTCTTCTTTAAATCTTCCAGCTCCGCTTTGTCGTCCTTACGGCCGAGTTCTTTATGAATCGCCTTGATCTGTTCGTTGAGATAATACTCCCGCTGATGCTTGTCCATCTGCTTCTTGGTACGGGCGTGGATCGCTCGGTCAAGCTGGCGCTTTTCGATCTCAGCTTCAAGCACATCAACAAGCTTTTGGAGTCTCTCGGGAACTGAGACAGTCTCCAGAAGAACCTGCTTTTCCTCAACACTGATCCGCAGATGCGACGACATGGAATCCGCGATCTGAGTAGCCGAGATTCCTCGCAATGAAGCATGCAGTGCGTCGGTATACGCATCGGGAGAGACACGAAGGAGTTGCTCAACTAGCCCGTGTATCTTCTGCAAAAGCCCATCCGTCCGATATCCCGATTCGTCGCTCGACGCGATTTTTCTAACGTGCGCGTGGAATACGCCATCCGGGTCCTGCTCGATCCGAACGGATTGCCCGCGTTCGCGTCCTTCGACAACGACCTTGATCTGTCCGTTGTCCTGACGCTGCGCCTGAAGGATGCGTCCAATCGTGCCGATCGCGAAGATCTGCTCGGAGTTCGGCTCATCGATTGTCGCGTCATGTTGGGTCGCCAGAAATATATCGCGCTCACCCGACATCGCCTCTTCGAGAGCCTTCACTGAACTGGGACGGCCGATCTTGAAGGCGACTTTTGTGAAAGGAAAAATGACGACGTCCCGGATGGGCACCATCGCATAACGCTTAATGTCCGACGGCATCTGATCGCTGAATTCCTGCATAGATTTGTGGTCGATGGATCGCGAACTGAACTAAGTTTAATGGAAAACGGGTTGAACTAATTAACGCAAAATTATGGGGCAAAAGCAATCGACCCCTTCTAGCACGTCGAAAGTGACTACGCTCATCGTTTTGCCTTTCCTAAAACGACGATTCACATCGATATTCTAGAAAAACTCCACGCCAGCGATCTCGTGACATGCGATCAATGTTTCAAACCTGTCGGCTCAAACAAATCGGGCGGCAATGCTAAATTATACATCGCCGCCCGCCAAAGATCACAAATTTTAGAGCTAAGCCGCCTCTTCGATTCTCGGCCCGATAACGTCGAAGACCGGAGCCTTTCGCTCGATCATATCGCGCGTTATCACAAGTTCCTTGACGTGCTTGTCGGATGGCAGGTGATACATCGACTCGAGCAGCAGTTCTTCCATGATCATCATCAAACCGCGAGCTCCGACCTTTCGCTTATGAGCCTCGAACGCTATCGCCCTTAACGCCTCATCAGTAAACTTGAGCCCGATGTTGTCGAACTCGAATTTGCGCTGATATTGACGCACAAGTGAATTCTTCGGCTCGGTTAATATCTGTACCAGAGCCGCTTCGTCAAGGGGCTGAAGTGTTCCGACAACTGGCAAACGTCCGACAAACTCCGGGATCAGCCCATAATGCATCAGATCTTCAGGCTCGAGTTTCGTCAACGCCTCAGTCTGGCGTATCCCCTTCGACTTAATGTCCGCCTGAAACCCTAGCGACTTATTCCGCAGCCGCTTTTCTACTACTTTTTCAAGCCCGATGAACGCTCCGCCGCAAATGAACAGGATGTTCGTCGTGTCGAGCTGCGTGAACTCCTGCTGCGGATGTTTACGACCGCCGCCGGTCGGGATATTCGCGATGGTTCCTTCAAGGATCTTCAGCAAGGCCTGCTGCACGCCCTCGCCCGACACATCCCGTGTGATCGACGGGTTATCGTCCTTCCGGCAGATTTTGTCGATCTCGTCGATGTAGATGATGCCTTCCTGCGCTTTCTCTACATCATTGCCGGCCGACTGCAGCAAACGCAGAAGAATATTTTCTACATCCTCGCCAACATATCCCGCTTCAGTAAGGCTCGTAGCATCGACAATACAGAACGGAACACTAAGTATCCTTGCAAGCGTCTGCGCGAGCAGAGTCTTACCCGTCCCCGTAGGACCGATCAAAAGTATGTTGGATTTCTGAAGTTCGACATCCGACCGTCGCTTGTTGATCTCAAGCCTTTTGTAGTGCTGATAGACCGCTACCGCCAAGCGTTTCTTCGATTCTTCTTGCCCGATGACGTAATCGTCAAGGTGAGCCTTTAACTGGTGCGGCTTGGGCAGGGCTGACCGGGAAGTCGCCTGCTCTTGCTGCTCGTCATCGTTGATGATCTCGTTGCAGATATCGATGCACTCATTACAGACGTAGACGCCCGGTCCCGCGATGAGTTTCTTAACATCGTTCTGCGATTTCCCGCAGAAAGAGCAG
>JAQSDP010000331.1 GCA_029945985.1 bacterium
AGGTTCCCGATGTTCAGCTTGATGATCTCCCGGCCCTCGGCCTCGAGTCGCTGCGCCATCTCGAGTACAGGCCCGCGGATGTCGTACATCACGCCGCGAAGCTTCGAGGATTTATTGATCGTGTTCCGACTCATTTGAAAAAGTGCATAGTAACAAATCCACGCTCGTCAGACCCGGTCAGCGAACGTATATTACCGAAAATATGCACAAACTTTTTTATTGACGTTAAACACTTATATCTTTACTATTTAGATTACCACCAGAAAGCCGCACGCTTTTTCAGATCTCGCTTGTTCAAACGGCTGTTAACCGCCGACTAATCAAGAATCTTCAGGAGACACCCCCTATGTCAGTCATCGTTATTTGCACGCGTGCCATTTTATTTACCATCCTTCTGCTAGCGTGCACCACGCTTGCTTTCGCTCAACGTGTCGGTATCTCAAAAGTTGAGGCCGATGTTGCCGGTGGATATCTCTATGTGTCTGGCGAAAATTTCGGGCGGCGGGAGCAGTTGGTGCTGAAATTGGCCGGCGAACCGCTAGCGATATTAGTTAGGAGCGAGGTGCAGTTGATCGCTGCCCTGCCCTCGGGAACTCAGCCAGGAACCTATCGCCTCACACTTCAAAAAGGCCGCGGAGCCGATGTGCTAGATTCGCTCGACGTAACGATCGGAAGCGTTGGCCCAGCGGGACCGGAAGGCCCCCAGGGTCAACCGGGCTCCGCCGGCCAACAGGGCCCGCAAGGAGAATCAGGTGCTCCGGGTCCGCAAGGCACTCCGGGAGTTCAGGGCCCGCGAGGCGAACCGGGCCCGCAAGGACCTGAAGGCCAAGCCGGTGCTGCCGGTGCTCCGGGTCCTCGGGGTGAGCCCGGTACGCAGGGACCCGCTGGGCAAACCGGTCCCCAAGGTTCGCAGGGAGTTGCCGGACCACAGGGCCCGCAAGGTGTCGCGGGACCGCAGGGACCAGCAGGCCAAACAGTCGCCGTGTTCCCGATCGGCCGGTCGCCGGTGAGTGGAGCGACCATGGTTTCGACGAGCGAGGGTTCAACTCCACTGATATGCCTTGGTCAGAATATTGGCCAGGCGACCCTTGATCCGAACTGGTTCGGAACGGGCACGGTCGAGTATCGCCTGGTCGTATTTGGACAGAAGACGAGCGGCCTGCCGGGAGAAGATGTCTACTTCGACCTGTGCCGCGGATCCAACCTGGGCGACATCAATGGCAACCTTCTGGTCACAAACGTTATCACCGCAAATCCTCAGAATTCGGATAGCGGTTGGCAGACGCTGACGGGCAGGGACCCGGTTCGAATGAACCTGCTGGCGCGGCGGCGGTCCAGTGCCGCCGGCTCGTATACACACGCCTATGTTCTCGTGCGGCCCGCACCGTAACCCGCTCCAATTCAAAAGAAAATCGGCAAGCCGCCTCAGAAATGAAGTCGCTTGCCGAAATATTTTGGTGCCCCCGGCAGGATTCGAACCTGCAACCAACAGATTATGAGTCTGCTGCTCTAACCGTTGAGCTACAGGGGCATGAATTTGAAAGTCTAAATTATCGCTTCCGTTGGCGCAACTAATCTGGTCGATCCGCGTGGGGTGCGGTTGGCTCTTGATACGAAAAAGTCGGAGGCGGAGGCGGAGGCGCTGCAATTTCTTCCGCGGGAACACGGTCCAGGAACTTCAACAGTCCCCAGGTGGCTGCAAGTGCTCCGATGATCGCGACGATGTTTATCGGTAGTTCGTAGGCGGTGAATGCTGATTCCGACCAACCGAGCACTGCAATTCCGACAAGGATCAGCATTCCGGCGGCGACGCCGATAAGCAGTTGGACGCCGATGTATACGGCAACCCCGATAAAGGCCCACAGCCATGGATTTCTGCCTGAAGCTTTAGCCTTCTGGTACGCGAGAACTGCGGCAACAATTGCAAGAAGCATGTTTTTCCTCCTGGCTATATGAGTGTCGAAAGCAATAGCGAATTTCGGATCCGGCCGATCCGTGCATCGAGATCGTCGATCCCCGCACCTTGTTGTTTCAATGAATCCGAGATAGCGGCGGCGTCTTTTCCGTTTAGTATATCCTCGAAGATAACTATGTCGATATCGCCGAAGCCTTCGATGCCGAGAGCATTGGGCGGGTCGACACCCATGACACGGGTGTTGGCAAGGTCGAAGGTCCAGTCGAGCACCTTGTCCTGCGGGTCGGCGTCGGGGTAGCGCTGTTTGATGAGGTTATAGATGTTCTCGCGGCCGGTAACGTTGAGAAGCACGGCGAGGAAGAACCGGAGTGCCGGATCGGTCACGTAATCGCGGCGGTTTACGATCGAAACAAGCTTGTCTTGAAATTCGAACACGTCGAGAAGACGTTCGGCGCGGGCACCGTGGCGGGCCTTCGAGATCGAGAACAACGCATCAAACCGCTGGTCGAAATTCTCGACGTTGAACATCTGCTTGACCTTGTCGCTGCGAAGCATCGAGCGAAGATTTTGAAGCAGGTGAAAGGTTTGCTGGATATCGCTGTTTGCGAGCAGTTCACCGATCTTTGCATCCGCGTCCGGACGTTTTGCCTTGAGCATCGCGACCACGGACTGAACCTTCTTGGTCATCGAGTCCTGGACGTAAAACGGATCGAGAGCGAGATGCGGTTTGTGATAGCTGTACTGCGGCAGGAACATCGGGCTCTTTCGAGTGCGGACGACGATGGTCACTGAAGGATCGTCGAGATGAAAGAGCGAATGGATGTAACCGCGGCCGGCATTGATCTCCTGCACGGCGCCGACCTCGAGAATCTCGCAGAGCTTGAGTTCCATTCGGCCGTATTCCATGAAGACGTTGACGTAGTCGTCCGCGAGGAACTCGTACCAGCTATGAATGCTCGAACCGGCGAGCACCTGAAAGGCTCCACTGAACGCGTGCTGGTGGATCGCGGTCGTTCCGGTGAACCAGAAATACACGTCGATGTGAAAGCGGGATCCGGAATAGACCGTGATCGGCGGATCGCCGAAGTTTGAGTTCGGATCGGCTTGCGGCGGAAGTTCAGGCATCGCCATCGCCCACTCGAGGACGTCCCATGGCGTTAGTTTCGAAGGCAGATCGTGCTCGGCCAGTTGGGATCTCGCGATTGCGGGAAGCTGCAGCTCGTCGTAATTTGCGTCGCGCCACTGAAGCTCGATCTCATCGCCGAGCCGGTTGAAGAGTTCCATATTGGCCAGTGTCGGTACTGGGGTTGGAGCTAATGAACTCATAAGTTTGCTTTTCGTGCCTTGCTGAATCTGCTATATTCTCGTCTAACTCTTCCGTTAAATCCAACATAGTAAAGGTGAAAACTTAAATGA
>JAQSDP010000332.1 GCA_029945985.1 bacterium
CGTGATCATCTCCGCGAGTTTTACAAAATACTCGCGGTTCGTGACCTTTCCTCGATTGCCGGTCCCGCTCGTTTCGCCTTCCTCGGAATAAAGAAACAGAAGGTCGATATCCGATGAATAGTTGAGCTCGCGAGAGCCGAGCTTGCCAAGCGTTACGACGCAGAAGGTCGCCATTCTTTGACGGCCTCGATCATCGGTTTCCTGCGGTGGGCCGAAACGATTGTCGAGTTCCTGTCGTGCGATACGGAGTGCGGATTCGAGGATCGCATCCGCAAGATTCGATAGTTCCTCGGTTATCTCAGTAATGGTCAGTTGCCGGCGGATATCCGCGAGATAGATGCGAAGAAGCTCGCGTCGGCGGAACCGGGCGAAGATAACCTGCGTCTCCAAAGTCGAATTCGTAAGTGAGAACCGTGCGAGAGATTCCAGGAGTTCGCCTTTTCCTCGGACGCCTTTGTCGTTGCGTCGCCGATTCAGCCATGAAACGTGATCGGGATTTTGCTGAAGCGTTGTCGCAAGAAGCGGACTATACGAAACGAGCGTAAGCACATCCGAAAGCAGTGCCTCATTATTTAGCAGACGTCGATAGCTGGAGGGCTGGATTTCCTGGAACCGTCGCACGAACTGCTCAACGGCTTCGGGGTCCGGTAGATGTCGTGTCAGATGTTCGGGGATGCTCATTGGCGAAAGCGAGCCGGATCAATGCCGTGTTTCTTGATCTTGTAACCGAGAATCCGTTCTGTTGATTCTAGCTGACGGGCTGCCTTCGCGATATTCCCGCTAGTGGACTTGAGAGTGTCTACTATCAGGTCGCGTTCAAACGCTGCCACGGCCGAAGCGAGAGTCATTCGTGATTCGGTGCCCGAGGTCTCCGCCGTTTGAAGTGTCGGCGGGAGATGGTGACTGTGGATGACGTTGGTGTCACACACGAGCACAGCTCGCTCGATAGCGTTCTCGAGCTCGCGAACGTTTCCCGGATAGTGGTAGCTCATCAGCATATCGATCGCGGGGGTCGATATTCGGCGGATCCGCTTCCCGTGCTCGGCCTCATATTTTTCGAGAAAATGTTCCGCAAGAAGCAGAATGTCGGATCGCCGTTGACGCAATGACGGAAGGAATATGGAGAAGACGTTGAGACGATAGTAAAGGTCCCCGCGAAACTCGCCTTTTGCGATCGCGTCTTCGAGGTTTTTATTGGTCGCGGTGACAAGGCGGATATTTGCACTGATCGTTTCGGTCCCACCCAGTCTTTCAAATTCCCGCTCCTGGAGTACGCGAAGAAGCTTAATTTGAGTTTGAAGTGGCAGGTCACCTATCTCATCGAGGAAGAGAGTCCCCCCATCAGCAAGTTCGAATCTCCCGCGTTTCAGCCGATCGGCTCCGGTGAACGCCCCGCGCTCGTGCCCGAAGAGTTCCGATTCGATCAGCGTATCTGGAAGTGCGGCACAGTTGATCTTGATAAACGCACGCTTGCTCCTGAGGCTGTTGTAGTGAATTGCATTGGCGATCATCTCCTTACCCGTCCCGCTTTCGCCCCGGAGGAGGACCGTCGCATTCGATCGCGCAACCTGCGAGACCTGCTCGTAAACCTGGCGCATCTCGTTGGAGGTTCCGACCAGGTGCGAGAAGTCGTACTTCTCCTTAAGTTCCTGTTTTAATTGTTGGTTCTCTTCACGAAGCCGTTCGCGTTCGCCCAGGACTGCGTGTTCCACGCGAAGGTTTTGCGCGATGAGGGCGGCGAAAATCCCTATAGCGGACTGGAAATCAGAAGTCGTTTGGCTGGAATGGTCGATAACTGAACCGAGTAGGCCTATGACCTGGCGTCCAATTATTACTTTCCGTATGAAGAGCGAACGGGCGTCAGGAAGGCGGAGACTTGTTAAGTCGATTATATCCGCAGATATTTCTGCCTGGATGTCAGGCATCGCAGCCATGTCGCTCCAAAACGGCTGGTTAAGCCCCGTGTCCGCATCCCTGAACTCACCGATCGTAAACCCGGCGGTTCCCGTGAGCCTTGGACGGTCGCTATCACCCCCAAACGTGATCAGGAAGAGTTTTTTGACCCCAACGGTTGCGGCAGCTCTTTCTAGCAACGGGTTTATATTAAACGGGCGGTCTAGACTGTTTGCCGCCAGAATCCCAACTGCTTCAATATCGTTCAACGCGAACTGGTACATCGATTACAAGAGTGTTGGAAAGCATGCCGTCCGACTGAGTATCAGCAAAAAGTGAATCCCAAGGGTTGAAGCGGAAATAATAACAATTTTGTCGGAATATGCCTACACCGAGGCTTTCTGCGGCATGCTCCGCATTTGCCAGACATCCTGCGATAGAATCTAAATATGGTCAGCCGCGTTGAGATAACGGTGGATGAAAGCGAGCGAAAGATGCGGCTCGAGGATGTGTTGTGTTCGCGATTTCCTGCCCTAAGCAAAATGTATCTTCGCGAGGTGGTGAAAAACGGCGATTGCGAGGTGAATGGCCGCCATGAGAATCGCGGAAAGAGGCTGTTGCCGCGGGACTTTGTCGAGGTAAAAGTCGACCTCACACGGGAAAATTCGATGCTGCCGCAGGATATCCCATTGGAGATCGTTTACGAAGATGCCGATCTTCTCGTCGTAAATAAGCCGTCAGGGATGCTCGTGCATCCCTCGCACTGCGAGAAGAACGGCACGCTGCTGAACGCGGTGGTCCATCACATGAACCATTCCGACGGCAAGACCCATCAGCGGCCCGGCCTCGTACACAGGTTAGACAAAGACACATCTGGATTGATCATGATCGCTCGCAACTCGAGAGCACATCGGATACTGTGCCTGCAGTTTCATAACAAGAAAGTCGAGAAGCGATATGTCGCTCTCGTTGATGGTATCGTCGTCAAAGATCAGGGGAGTATCGAAGGCAAAATCGGACGCAATGCGGATGCCAAGTTGTGGGAATTGCGAGAGGATGGAAAGCTCGCCGAGACCCGGTACCAGGTTATCGAGAGGCGCGAGAATACGACTTTGATGGAACTTGAACCGGTCACAGGCCGGACGAATCAGCTTCGCATCCATTGCGCCGCTTTCGGACATCCGATCGTAGGCGACACAATGCGTGGAGGGAGCGGATTTCGGCGAATGTGTCTGCACTCTGCAAGGCTCGGCTTCCGGTTGCCGTCAACCGGACTACAACTGGGGCTCACATCCAGCCCCGATTTTATCTAGCGTCCGCGTCCCGGACCGAACAGCGGTTGCCCGGACAACGTGCCGGTCAACTTGCTTCCGTCAAACACGAGTTTTCCGTTTACGATGACGTGCGAGAAGCCTTCCGAATA
>JAQSDP010000333.1 GCA_029945985.1 bacterium
TCGGCGCAGTTGAAGTCCTGCGTGCTTCTTGCTGGTTTGAATGCGGACGGCGAGACGACGGTAACGGAGCCTGTCGCAACGCGCGATCACACCGAAAGGATGCTGCGGGGATTCGGCGTGGATGTTCGGGAGGCTACCCGCGGGTGCAAGTCCATCACGGTTTCGGGCGATGCTCACCTGACCGCGACGGATCTTCAAGTGCCGTCGGATGTATCCTCTGCCGCGTTTTTTCTCGTAGCCGCGGCTTGTCTGCCGGGTTCACGGATCGAGATGCCCGGTGTGGGATTGAATCCGACGCGAACCGGGATCATCGATGTGCTGAGGCAGTTTGGAGCACTGATCGAGACGCGGGACGAGATCGTGTCGGGCGGTGAGCCGATCGGAACCTTGATCGTCTCGGGTGGTGGAAACCTCGGCGCTGAGAACAACCGCGTGGACGGAGCTGTCGTCGCGAATCTTATCGACGAAGTGCCGATCCTCGCGGTGTTCGGCACGCAGACAGAGACGGGAATTGAGATCCGCGATGCGGGCGAATTACGGATCAAGGAATCGGACCGGATCGCTGCTGTTGCCGAGAATCTTCGCCGCATGGGTGCTGATGTTGAGGAGTTTGAGGATGGATTGCGAGTCGGGCCGTCGCGGTTGACGGGCGCAGTTATCGATACGTTTCATGACCATCGTATCGCGATGGCCTTTGCGATCGCCGGGTTATTTGCCGACGGAGACACCGAGATCCGCGGTGCGGAGTGTGCCGCGGTGTCATTTCCCGAGTTTTTTGACGTGCTATCCTCAGTTTCAAATGGATAATCGGCGGCGAATCGCACTGACAGGATTCATGGGCGTTGGTAAATCCAGCGTCGCACGCCATCTCTCGTCGATTCTTAGATGCGATCGGCTGGATCTGGATGCATACATCGAGCGGAATACCGGGCGGACGATCGCGAATATCATCAACAGTGACGGTGAGGCAGCCTATCGCATTATCGAAACTGAAAACCTTGTCCGGGCATTGCGAGAGACGCACGCCAGAATACTCTCCCTCGGGGGCGGGACCTGGACAATTCCCGGGAATCGAAAACTTCTCGCCGGTGACGGCGTCACAACGGTCTGGCTGGAATCGAGTTTTGAACACTGTTGGACGAACATATCCAAGTCCCGCAAGGAACGGCCATTAGCGAAGAATAAGGACGGTGCCCACAAATTATTTGATGATCGACAAAGCATTTACTGCCTCGCGGACTGGCACTTTATTATTCGACCTGAGTTCACCTCGTATGAAATAGCAGCGCAGATAGCGGAGCAGGTATTCGCCTGATTTTTCAACAGTCGTGTTGAAAAAACTCTGCCTATCCAGCAAGATACCTTGAACGAACTTTAAATGTGCCCATATCTCGAGAATGCGGATTGAGATCCGACGTGTTTTTAGACGGTTCTGAGTAAATAATTGGAATCAACTTTTCAGGAGGGAAAATGAAAGTAAAAGTTTTTATGGTCCTAATGCTCGCGACGGCCATTATGGCTTCTGCGTGCGGGAAGAGTGACGCTGATCTGACGAAGGCAGTCACCAATAAACTTACGACCGACGGCGTGACGGGGGTTACGGCTACGGTGAAAGACGGCGTGGCAACGTTAACCGGCGAGGTTGCCGATCAGACTGTGAAGACCAAGGCTGAAGCATCAGCGAAGGCCGTCGACGGAGTAAAGTCCGTCACGAACAGCCTGACGCTCAGGCCGTTACCGGTCGCAACGCCCGCAGCGGCTGATCCAGCTCTCACGGGCAAGATCAATGAAGATCTCAAGAAGGCCGGTTGTACGGGAGCAAGCGCAGCGTCAGTTAACGGCGTTGTGACGGTTGTCGGCGAAGTTCCGGCGGCAAAGTATCGCGAATGCGTCCAGATCGTTCAGCAGTCCGGCATCACGGGCATAAAGAACGAGCTCAAGCAAGGCAAGTAGACAAGGAGGATAGAGAAAATGTCAGTACAAGAAAAATATCAATCGCTTCTTGAGCTTGCCAACGCTAACGGCACCACGTACGAGCTAACTGAGGGTGCCGACGGCACGCTCATCGTTACGGGTATGGCGCCTTCGGCCGAGGCTAAGGAGGCTCTCTGGAATGAGTACGAAAGGCTTGACCCTGAGTTTCGCACGGGCGATCTTATCCTGAACATCTCTACCGGCGGCGATGCTGCCGGCGGTGGGATGCACACTTATACGGTCGAATCAGGCGACAACCTAACGAAGATCGGAAAGAAATACGGCATCCAATGGAAAGCCATTTGGGACCATAACCGAGACATCCTGAATGATCCAGACAAGATCTATCCAGGCCAGGAATTGAAGATCCCGATGTAAGGATCGGGTTGGAATGAAAAGGGGCTGCCGATCTCGGCGGCTCCTTTTTTGTGTTAAGTATTGAGGCTTACGTCATCGTCTGCGGATAGTTCGGCTTGAGCGTAGGTCGTTGATCTGTCCTTGAACTTTGCCGTATTCCTGAGGTGCGTCGCGGATCGCCTGACGCTGGTTTGCCTCTACCGCCCATAGGTTATGTGCTTCTGTTTCGATCTTGTTCCGAACAAACTCGGGGAACTCGCGGGTTAGACCGTCAAGCGAATCGACGGCACGACCGTATAAATACGGTTTGCGACGGATCAAATATTCATCGATAACGCGAATCTGCTTGAGCCTCGGCGGGAGCCAATTGTTCAACATATCCAAGTTGTCGACGACGTGTAACAACTCGTGGCTGTAAATAACCGAAAATATGCGGTCCGACACTTCGTCCCCAGGGCTAGGTTTGTTGGGGTTCAGAACGAAGATTCCGAGGGCAAGTGCGAAATGAACCTTCCCGCCCTGGAACGTGAACTCGACTGGCCCCCGGTTGGGTTCGCCGACGCATCGAGATTTCCATTGCTTTGCCTGGTCCGCAAATCGGAGTGTGAGTTGCGAGGTTACCAACCCATTCACGGATCCCAGTTGTCCGCCGGCTCCTTGCGCAAGAGTCGAACCCGAGCGAAGTGCGGCGCTCATGCCAGAGACATCAACGTAATTCGGCATGCGGAGAGCACTGGAAGGCACGCCGTTCGGGACGTCGATCTTGTACTGAGAAGTCCTAAGCATAAAGCCGTTTGATGGCCACTTAACCTCTGTCACGATTTCCGTCTGCAAGTTTTTAAACATCGATAGTTCACTCCATCAGAATTTGGTGGTTCTCTCTCTCTCTCTTACCATTTAAGAGACATCCCCAATTATATTTCGCAGGATATCGGCGATGTTCACGGCTTTTACAAATATATTTCTCAGCTCCGCCAGCAAA
>JAQSDP010000334.1:0-27566 GCA_029945985.1 bacterium
CATCACGCTCACTGATGGTTCGGGAAAAGGCTATCGAGCCACGACGAATACTTTCGGCTATTTCCGCCTCACCGACATTCCGGCGGGAAACGTTGTGCTCACGGCGTCGGCGCGCGGTTACACTTTCGGGCCGAGATTTATCGACGCTTCGGCGGATGTAGCAGACCTTCTCATAGTCGCCAGGCGCTGACCTCCGGGACGAAGGCCGTCTTCTATAAGTCGGCCTTCAAAAAACTCACCGAAAATCAGAATTACACGCGTTTCCAGTAGATAACGCAAGGTATTAGTTGTAACATAACGGGTTAGACGTTTTGGCCGACGGCTGCCCGTTTCTAGACCGAATAAGTGTGCTTTTTCAGGGTTAGGATTACTGCTGTTCGACTCGATCTCTAAGTTAAATAGGGAAGAAGAACTCTTACAAAATGGCATTTAAATCTTTGTTTAGTTTGTTTTCCAGCGATCTCGCGATCGATCTGGGCACGGCCAATACGCTCGTTTACGCTAAGGGCCGTGGAATTGTCGTCAGTGAGCCGTCCATCGTGGCGATCAATAAGGTCACGAATCAGGTAGAGGCTGTCGGCCGCGACGCGAAAGAGATGCTCGGCCGCACTCCCGGAAATATCGTCGCGATCCGTCCCATGAAGGACGGGGTCATCGCGAATTTTGAAGTGACGGAGAAGATGCTTCAGCACTTCATCCGCAAAGCTCACAATGGTAAGACCTGGGTCCGTCCTCGCGTTGTCATCGGCATCCCGTCCGAGATTACGCAGGTCGAGCGCAGAGCCGTCGAGGACAGTGCGTATCGTGCAAAGGCTTCGGAAGTTTATCTTGTCGAGGAGGCGATGGCCGCAGCGATCGGCGCGGGCCTTCCGATCACCGAACCGCACGGTAACATGGTCGTGGATATCGGCGGCGGAACGACAGACATCGCGGTTATCTCGCTGTCAGGAATTGTCTATTCGCGAGCCGTCCGCGTTGCGGGTAATGAGATGGACGAGGCGATCACGCAGTTCATCAAGCGCAAATACAACCTTCTCATCGGCGAGCGTACTGCTGAGGCGATCAAGATCGCGCTTGGAAGCGCATTTCCCCTTGACGAGCCGCTTTCGATGGAAGTTCGCGGCCGTAACCTGATCGAAGGTATTCCCAAGACGATCACGATGACCGATGAAGAGATCCGCGAAGCTCTCTCCGATTCGATCTCGACCATAATCAACGCCGTTCGCGTCGCTCTCGAACGCACGCCCCCTGAACTTTCCGCGGACATCGTCGAACGCGGCATAGTTCTTACCGGCGGCGGAGCCCTCCTCAAGAATCTCGACAAACGTCTAACGATCGAGACCGGCCTGCCAGTCGTGATCGCAGACGATCCGCTTTCCTCAGTGGTTCTTGGTACCGGAAAGATGCTTTCCGATATCGAACTCCTCAAGCGCGTTAAGTGGGACAATTCATTGATGACCGGAGGTTAGGAATTTGGAAGAGTAACTGTGGCTGCCCACGTTCCTTTTCCGTGCTAGACCCTCCACAATAAGCGGCAAGACATGGTTGAACGAAGTCAACAGGAAGTTTGGAGATTGACGCCGTGGCTGGCCATTATCCTGTGCGTGGCGAACTTCGTCCTGATGGCATTTGATGCGCGTGCCGATAGCGGGCAGCGTATCATCCGCGTATGGACACAAACGGCTGCCGACTTCGTCCAATCGCCTGTAACTACCGTGACTTCCTCCGTCTCGGGTTATTTCGGCTCGATAGCAAATCTCCGCGGCGCGCAGAGCGAGAACGAAGCGCTCAAGCAGCGGGTTCAGGAACTCGAGGTCGAATTGAAAGCCAAGGAAGACCTCACCACGGAAAATCAACGGCTCAATGAGCTTCTAAATCTTCCGGAAAAGACCAAATACAAAGTACTAAACGCTCGCATCATCGGACGCGATCCTTCTGTCTGGTTCGATTCGTCGATCGTTAATCGCGGCAGCTTGGACGGTGTGAAGCTGAATATGCCTGTGGTAACCAACGGTGGTCTGCTCGGACGCGTGACCGCTGTGGGGCCGCTTACCTCCCAGGTAGACCTCGTTACGCGCGATAAATCCGGCGTCGGTGCGGTCGTCGGCGAGATCGCTGGATCCAACGCCCTCGGCGTAGTGATGGGTTCAAGCAAACGCGAACTCATCGAGATGCGCTACGTTCCGGGAACTGCAGACGTCCAGGTTGGACAGATCGTCTATACGACCGGGCAGGACGGTATCTACCCGGCGGGCTTGAAGGTGGGAGAGATCGTCGAGGTTGAGTTGGGCTCGGCAACGACTCCCCACCGGATCATGATCCGGCCGAGCGCCGGCCTCGGATCAATGCAGGAGGTCGGAATTCTGCTTTATGAGCCGCCGGTGAAGGAAGAATTCGAGAAACAGATCGCAAAGCCCGCTAAGGCCAAGTAACGAATGGATCAACTGAAAGTCACCATAGCACTTATTCTCGCCGTTTTGCTGCAGTGGACGCTGCGGAACGTCGCGGAGCCGTTTGCGTATATCGACTTTCCGCTCATAATCGTCGTTTACGCCGCACTGCAGCGGGATGCAGTTAAGGCGATCCTGTTCGGTGCGTTCTCAGGCCTCGCGATCGACGCCCTAAGCGGCGGCCTGTTGGGTGCCAACGGTTTCTCAAAAACGCTGATCGCGTATGTAGTCTCCGAGCTTGCGCGGCGTGTCTATTTAGACAACCTTCTGCTTCGGATTCCCGTCATAGCGGGGGCTTGCCTGCTGGACGACCTTCTGTATTTTGGTTTGCATCGATTGCTTGGTCAGGAGCCTTCCGGCGAGTTGGTCTTGACGGTCTCATATTCGCTGATCGGGACGACCGTTGTCGGAACTCTGGTCTATCTGATCCTCGATTACTTTTTGACCGAGCGCACAAGCGGCGGCAGCCGAGGGCGCGAAACGCTCTCAGCACGCCGCCAATCGCGTAGACGAAACCCGATCCGATTAGGAAAGTAGCGATGAAGTTGAACAACTACACTCAGAATGTTGGGATGCGGATGATCGTGATCCAGATCGTTGCGTTCATCTTGCTTAGTCTGCTTGGAGTTCGGCTTTATTTCCTTCAGATAGTCCAAGGTGACTACTGGTCGGGGAGGGCCGAAAACCAACGCGTCCGCCTGATCCCGATACCCGCTCCTCGAGGCGCCATTCTCGATCGCAACGGCAAGATCCTTGTCGATTCGAGGCCGACCTATAACGTCGTTCTGTCGAACGAACCGCTCAAGACCATCGATGTTTCCGAGCGTGTGCCTGAGTATGCACGAGGGCTGAACCTCGAGCCGGATTTTGTCGCCGAACGATTGAGCTTGATCAAGAAGCAGAATGATTTCGAAACGATGGTGCTCAAGGAAAGCGCCACGATGCAGGACATTGCATGGGTCGAATCTCATAACCTCGAGTTTCCGGAGCTCCGCATCGAGCTTCAGCCGCAGAGGACTTACCCGCATGGGAAAATGCTTGCGCATGTGGTCGGATATGTCGGCGAGATCAGTCCCAAGCAGCTTGAATCAGACACATATAAAGCTAAGGGACTGCGACCTGGGGACATTATTGGCAAGAACGGCCTTGAGCAGTCTTATGACGAGTTCCTTCGCGGCCGTCCAGGCTATCGTAAGGTTCTCGTAGACAGCCGAGGTCGCGTGCAAAGCGAGATCGAAGTTGTTCAGCCTCAGGCCGGTCAAGACCTGATCTCGACGATAGACCTGGATCTTCAGATCTCGGCGGAACAGCAGTTGGAGGCCTCAGCAACCAAGCGCGGTGCTCTTGTTGCCTTGGATCCGAATAACGGAGAGATCTTGGCGCTCGCGTCGGCTCCGTCCTATGATCCGAATGTCTTTACACAGGGCAGCAAGACGCCCGAAGGAAGACGACAGATCGCCGCATATTGGCAGGACGAAAAGAGGCCGCTGTATAATCGCGCGATCCAAGGGCAGTACCCGCCCGGATCCACATGGAAGATTCCCGAGTCCTTGGGAGCTCTTCAGCAGGGAGTGATCACGGTTAAGAATTCGAACTTGGCTTGCGGCGGCGGCATCACCATTGGCAACAAATTCACGCGCTGCATGGGCAGTCACGGTTCGCCACCTCTTTCTTACGCGATCACGAAATCTTGTGATGGATACTACTATCGGCTCGCACTGAAGATGAAGATCGAGGGGCTGATAGAAATGATCGAAACCTTCGATTTTGACAAGCGGACCGGCATCGACATTCCTAATGAAAAGGTTAGCCAGACCCCAAAAAGCTGGAAGCCGATCGTCGAAAAACGAGAGGGGCGATGGAGTGACATTCGCACCGTGTATGCCTCGATCGGACAGGATACGGTAGTAGTCACGCCGATTTCGCTGCTACGGGCCGTCGCGAGCATCGGCGTAAAAGGAAAAATGTACGTCCCGCACCTGATGAAGGAATTCAAACCGATCGGCGCGATGGGCGAGGAAGGCTCGCAGAGCTATTTCGCTGGGCGGCCGGGGTTTGGATTTGATCGGCCCGAACCAAAGTTGATCCCGATGACGCCCGAACAAGAAGAAGTGATGGTCAAGGGAATGTGGGGCGTCGTTCAGCCGGGCGGCACTGCGGGTGCAAGCGCTATTGCGGGGTTTGATATTGCCGGAAAGACCGGCACGGCTCAAGTGGCGGCTCTTGGCAAAGACGTCGGTGCAAAAAAGGATCACGCGTGGTTCGTATCCTTCGCCCCCGCGTTCAAGCCCGAGATCGCGATCATCGCTTTGATCGAGAACGTAGGCTTCGGTGGGAGCCATGCGGCACCTGCGGCTAAGGGAGTCTACGAGACTTACATCGCGACCCGCTATGGCGGCGTTCCACCGGCCGGGGCTTCGATCGAGCCGAAGCTGATCGCAAAGAGATAATGGTAGCGATAATCGAAAAACGCGATCTCCGCGACTTTGATTGGCTGACGACGATCCTTGCGATCTCGATCGCCGGCTTTGGAGTTTGGCAGATCCACAATGCCTTGCCGCACGAGAGTATCTGGACGAAACAGATCGTGGGTATTGGCATCGCGCTCTTCGCCTTTGTCCTGATCGTTTTCAGCGATTATCGCCGCATTATTGATATCGCGCCGTTCTTCTATGGGTTTGGACTGCTCCTTCTCGCACTTGTTCTCACGCCGCTTGGCGTCGAGGTCAATGGACAACAGGCCTGGCTGAAGCTCCCCGTGATCGGGCAGTTCCAGCCTTCCGAGTTCGCGAAGATCCCCACGGTGCTAATGCTCGCTCGTTACTTCGGTCAGAAGAAAGGCGGTGCACTCACCATTCGCGAAACACTTATCGGAGCGGCGATACTCGCCGGCCCGGTTGGCCTCATCATGCTCGAACCGGACGCCGGACAGGCGATCACTTATTTCCCGATGCTTGCGGCCGCACTCTTCCTTTCGGGAATCAAGATCCGTTACGTTATCCTTGCGACCGTGACCGCGGCGCTGCTTATCCCGGCCGCATGGATCGTCGGGGTTAAGACGGGCAAGATCAAGACCTATCAACAGGAACGCATAAACGCGATCATCGACCCGGAAAGCGTCGATCCTCGCGGGTATGGATACCACACAGTTCAATCTGTGATCACGGTCGGAAAGGGGGGTCTCTCCGGAATTCAAGGTGATTCGCAAACATCTCAGAGCGTCTTAAAATTCTTACCCGAGCCGCAGACCGATTTTATTTTCGCCGTCACTGCGGAAAACACGGGATTTATAGGCTGCATCTCGCTGCTTTTGGCCTACGCTCTGTTACTTTCGAGGATGATCGCGGGTGCCAGAGAAGCTAACGAAAGGCCCGCAACGCTGGCGATCATGTGTTTTGCAACTGCGATGGTATTTCAGATATTTATGAACGTCGGGATGGCTCTTGGCGTACTCCCGGTGATCGGAGTGCCGTTGCCGTTGATGAGCGCGGGATTGTCCGCTTTGCTCACGACCTTCTGCGCCATCGGTTTCGTAGTCAGCATTCGGATGCGAAGATTTGTGAATTAGTTCAGAGGCCCGCGGGATTAGCAAGGGCGAACTGACAGGTTGGATGTATCGCCCTTGCTTACGCGTGGGCTAACGCAATAGGTAGGGATTTATGGCTAGGGAAAGAAGGATAGTCGAGAAGGAAGTTAGATCGGTCGGCGGGAAGCGCAGCCTGGGCTCAAGCTTGGTATGGATAATGACCGCGTTGCTACTTTCGGTCGCCGCCGGTGCATTGACGGGCGTGCTCGCTTCTTACTACCTTAACAACTCCCGATATTCAGTTGAGGTCTCGGCTCTTGCCACCTATCGTCCGCCTCAGGTTACGACGATCTATGCCGATGACGGCGAGACCGTTCTTGCTGAGTTCGCCATCGAGAAACGCATCCCGATCAAAGAGCAAGATATCCCGAAGAATGTCGAAAACGCGCTGCTGGCGGTCGAGGACTATCGTTATTACAGCCATCCTGGTATCGATCCGTACCGCATCGCCGGGGCAGTTTTCAAGAACATCACGACCGGCACTTCCGAAGGCGCTTCGACGATCACGCAGCAGCTTGCGAAGAATTTATTCCTTTATAAGGATCAGACCTATTCCCGCAAAGTAAATGAGTGGATGGTCGCCCTCCAGATCGAACGGTTCTACACCAAGCGGCAGATCCTGGAGATGTATATGAATTACGTCTTCCTGGGCGCCGGCGCATACGGGTTTGAAGCGGGCGCACGAACGTACTTCGGAAAATCTCTGAAAGATCTGAATCTGGAAGAAGCTGCTCTGCTCGCAGCGATCCCGAAATCGCCCGAGTATTCCCCGACCCGAAATCTCCAGAAGGCCGAGGCACGACGAAACATCGTGCTCGACCAGATGGCAAAGTACGGCTACATCTCAACAGCGGAAGCCTCCGCGGCAAAAGCCAAGCCGGTCAAGCTTGCCGACACGGCGTACTATCAGTCTTTGCCCAAGTCGACAGCGTGGGATTACCCGGTAGAGGAGATCCGTAAGTATCTCGAAGAAAAATATACGACCCGCGTTGCGCAGGGCGGCCTCAAGGTGTATTCGACGATCAATGTCGAAGGACAGAAACTTGCGACAAAGGCGATCCGTGAACGGCTTCGTGTGTATGACCGCGGCCGTAAATGGCGATCGGATTACCAGAACATTCTCGTAGATAACGAAGGCCAGCCACTGACCGAAGAGAAGGACATCATCAAGGCGCTGAATGCTTTCAAACACGCCGATTGGTACGGTGATGAGTATGATGAGGGCGAGTACATAAAGGGCCTGGTCGTGACGCAAAATGCGGCGGCGGACGAAGTCGGTGTGCGATTCGGGCGCTACAAGGCTGTGGTAGGTGCGGCAAACATGGGTCGCCGCGGGAAACGTCCGAAAGAGGAGCTTAAACCGGGATTCCTCGCAGAGTTCGTGGTCAAGAAGGTCGATAACGACAAGCAAGTTCTCGAAGTTGAACTCTCACAAGTGCCTGAGGTCCAGGCGTCGATCGTCTGCATCAATTCCAAGAACGGCGAGGTCGTCACCATGGTCGGCGGATACGACTTCCAAACGAGCAAGTTCAATAATGCGACGCAAGGTTTGCGTCAGACGGGTTCGGCCTACAAACCTTTTATCTATACTGCGGCGGTCGAGGATGGAATGACGCCCGATATGCTAGTTAGCGGAGCGCCGATCAAACGTGGTGGCTGGCAGCCAACTAACTACGGCGGAGCGACAAGCCATCCTAACGTCCCGATGAAGGAAGCACTGGCAAGGTCTTACAATCTCGCGGCCGTGCACCTACTTGAGCAGGTCGGGATCCAGGCTGGAGCCCAGATGGTCCGCCGCTTCGGGATCTCGAATCCGATGGCTCCAAGTCTCCCGTCCGCTCTCGGGGCCAGCGAGGCGTCATTGCTGGAAATGGTGGCAGCATACAGTGCGTTCCCAAACAAGGGCGTTCGCGTCCAGCCGCATCTGATACGCGAAGTTTACAGCCGCGACGGCACTTTGCTGGAGAAGTTTGAGGGGACGAGTTCCCGCGTCACCAGCGAATATGTGGCACTAACGATGGTAGACATGATGCGAGGTGTCGTCGCGGGAGGAGGCACGGCTCCGGGCGCTAGCGCAGCAGGACATCCTCTCGCCGGCAAAACCGGAACCGTGAACAACGAAACCGACGTCTGGTTCATCGGCTACACCCCGTCGTTCGTCACGGGGGTGTGGATGGGGAACCCGCTGCGTAAAGAATCGCTGGGAACCGGAATGACCGGCGGCGGGGCGGCTCTGCCATACTTCAACGCCTTCATGAACGGGTTTATGAAGGGCAAACCGCGTGAATCATTCCCATCAGTTCCGCCGATCCCATCGGAGATCCGGACTCTGATGGAGCGCAATAAGCGTGAGGAGCTCGAAAAACTCGAGAAAGCCGCGCAGGCTGCGGTTCGGTCGGGAGCCTCAACTACTCCGGTCACTACGGATACGACCGTCGCGACACCGGCCGGAACTGATAACGGCTCAAATCCGGCCGTAAATGACGCCAGGCCGACGACCGGTACCGAAATCGCTCCGCCGCCGGCATCCCGGCCAGCGGCGAAACCTCCAGTAAAAGAACCCGATCTGCCTAAGTCAGAGCCGGAAGGTTCGCGTCGAAAAGGAAAAAAAGGCGATAACTAATGAAAAGGACAGGCGATTCGCCTGTCTTTTTCATTAGGAAGTAAATCTTCCCAAATAGTGCGGGAGCATCTTTCTCCACCAAGGCCAATCGTGGGCCACATCATGTCCCCAGAGTTCGAGTAGGTGCGGGATTCCTTTTGAGTGAAGGATGTTAGAAAGGTCGCGGCTGCGGTCGGGGGCTTCGTAGTTGCCCTGCCCGGACACGATCACGATCGAATCCGCTTGCCGTAGGCGAGTCAGGTGATGGTCGTCGTTGAGCTCGCGAAGATACATATTTGGGTTATTAAAGTAGACATTGTCGTCGTAGAAACCCTTGTCGAGATAGTTGTAAATATCGTAGCTGCCGCTCATCGCGATGGTGCCACGGAAGTTGTCGGAGTGCTTAAAGTATGTATTCGCTGCAAGGAATGCACCTAAGCTTGCTCCCGTCGTCAGCGGCTTCGCATCTTCCCCGCACTCACTGCGGATCAGCGGAAGCACTTCCTGCATAATGTAACTGTCGTAGCGCGACAACATCTCGACCTTCCAACCCGGATGCGATTCGCGGTTGAGCAGACTGTACTTGTTCACCGAGTTGATCGAATACGCCCTGATCAATCCGTTATCTAGGTAGTGCTTGATCGAATCGATCAACTGAAATCGCTCGTACTCCAAATAATCGGCGGCAGCCGTCGGGAACATTAGCAGCGGATATCCGGCATGGCCATATGCCACCAACGGCATTTCCATGTTGAGGTTAGAGCTGTACCAGGAAGTTATGTCACGTCTCATAAAAGCGGCAGTAGTCCTCACGTAAGTGGGACAAAAAGTGAAATTCGCGAATTCTAAAGCGTAATGCACAAGCCCGCCGAAGTGATCTTCAGCCCAGCGATGCCCGCGATGATCAGAAAAATGCAGAGAACGCGTAGGATATCTCGGGGCTCATCGAAGAGAAACATTCCAAGAATCGCAGCTCCCACCGTACCAATGCCAGTCCATACCGCGTACGCCGTTCCGATCGGCAACGTCTTTACCGCCAGGGATAAGAAGTAAAAGCTCGCGATCATCAACAAGCCCGTGATCAAACTGGGAACAAGTTTCGTCCATCCTTCCGTATACTTCAGCCCGATCGCCCACGCGATCTCAAGCAGTCCTGCAATTCCAAGATATACCCAATTCATACGAGGTTCAGAGTTCAAACGTTAGCTTGAACTCTGAGCGGAACTCCTATTTCACGACAGTGATATCTCGCGTAGTCGAATTATACCCGCCGTTATCAACTACATTTCCGTCCTTGCCGACCAACTCGAGTTTGATCGTGTGCTTGCCGGCGGTCCAGCCTTGCAGCCAAAGCGGCGCCCATTTCTCAACGAACTTAGGCTCGCCACCGTTTACCGAGTAACGCACTCTATACTCTCCGCCCTCGCCGACCAGCTTTCCATTTGCTAGCCAAAAATCGATCATTATTGGGTCGGCGTCGGCTTCCTTATACTCACCCTTCGGACGGCTGTAGGTAAGAAGAGGTTTTTTCGCATCAACTGCTCCGCCGGTCGAAGCTTGCATTGCTTTGCCTTCCGGTGTTGGAGCCGCGTTGGAATTCGAGTTCGACATCTGCTGACCGCTGTTCGTTGTTGCCGGTTGATTCGTGTTCGCGTTGCCGTTCTTAACCGCGAACTTCACCATCTGGAACGACCCGTCATTTTTATAGGACTCATGCCACGGACGCGAAGCGAATACGCGAAGGGTGTGCTCGCCGTCGGCAACATTCCTAAGCTCGAAAGCCGAACCATCGATGTTGTAATACGCCTCGTACGGCTGGTTGTCGAGGATCACATGGATGTGATTGCCCATCTTCGTCTGAGGGTCCTGTCCGGGTTTATAGCCCTTGAGGTCGCCGGAAAGTTCCAGTTTCACCGGCACGGTCGAGCTGGCGACAGTCGAACCTTCTGCTGGTGATGCGATCTTCAACGTCGGTGCCGCCGCGTCCTGCTCGCCGCGAGCCGCCATCATATCCTTGATCCGCTGCGGCGTGTCGACCGTGGTCAGATTCAACGGGCCGCCCGGCGCGGCGTTGATATTCGAATTCGTCGCGTTGTGATTGGCGTGGTTGGCGTTCGGCAGGTTCTCTACGGCCGGCCCGCAAGCGGCTGAGACCGCAACCGCGATCCCCGTTAGTACAAGTGCAAGCTTCTTCATATTTCCTCCAGAAAGTTAAATAACTGCGGCGTCCGCCAACTTACGGCTAGTCGCGAACACAGCTTCAAAGTTCTCGACTATCCGGTCTTCGACCTCGGAAAGGTGAACTTCACGTCCGAGCAGCCTGTCCATCGACGTCACCGGCTCGCCCTCGCATGCAATGATCCAATCGTAGTAGCTAAGATCCGTATTCACGTTCAACGCAAACCCATGGGTTGTCACCCACCGCTTTAAGTGTACGCCGATCGCCGCGACCTTGCCTTCGGTGGTGTGAACGCCCGTTAGCCCGTCGATCCGGAACGCGTCGATCTCAAAATCAGCCATCGTCCGGATCAGCACTTCCTCAAGATCTCGTACGTACTTGTGAACGTCCTCGCGGTCGGGCGAAAGCGAGATTATCGGATATCCTACCAGCTGCCCGAGCCCGTGATACGTTACTTTTCCTCCACGATCTGACTCAAATACCTCGATTCCAAGGTTCTTCAAGACCTCAGCCGTCGCAAGGACGCCCGCGTCCTTTGAGCGCCGCCCTATGGTAAATGTGTGCGGATGTTCGAGCAGCAAAAGGTAGTCTTCTGTCCGATTTTCGATCACGGATCTCTCAAGCTCCTTTTGGAGCGCAAGAGCGTCTGCGTACCCGATCCGCGCGAGGCGTCGAACTTCTAACCTCCTTTTTTGCATCTATAGGTATGATAGAATTTTTAGGCGACTATTAGAAATCAAGGCGGATCTATGAAAATCATCTTATTTACGACACTTTTTGCTTTTTCTGTTTCGCTATTCGCAGCCGACGCAGAGGCTCAAAAGACTCGAAGGCCGGCGCCAAAGGCCACTCCTAAGCCAACTCCTGTTAGTACCACTTCTACAAACGCAGTTGTTTCGGCTGCCAAGCAGCAGGTCTCGAATCAGCTCCATAATGTGAACGTGTTTGTCGACAAGATCGGCCTGATCGCGGTATCACTGGAGAGCGTCGAGAAAGAAGCCGCAGCTCGGCGACTGAGTGGCGATGCTGCAGCAGCGCATGAAAAGAACAAAAGGAATGTTATTGCCGCATTCGCCGGTCTGCGAAACGGCCTCATAAAGCTGGAATCAGATTTTCGTACTAAGCCGCAGCTTGCCTTATATCTACCCAAGGTCGAGGGCATCAGTACGCTCGCGGCAAATGCGGAAGACAGTGCGATCGCCGGCAGGTTCGTCGCTGCCAAAGATCCCCTGCGCGAGGTCACGCTTAAGTTGAACGATACGTTGGCCGTTTTACCGGGACCTCTTGCTCCGGGAAGTGTCAACCCAACCAAGGCAACCACCGCTCCGACGCGGACAGTCTCGACCCCGGGTACTTCGTCATCCACGAACCGTCCAGTTTCAATGACGACGAACTCCGGTGCAAAGCGCGAGCCGGCCGTCGGTATGACTCTCGCCGAGGTCTCGCAGAGTACGTGGGGAGCACCGACAAATAAAAGAACCTCGACTACCACAAATGGCACGACCGAGGTTTGGACTTACACGGGCAAAGGAACGGTTTACTTCTTCAACGGCAGGGTGACTCAGATACTGCGTTAGGTCTCGCAAGGCCGGAAATTTTCCATCCGGGTTCGCAGACTTCGACGGCCTTGGGCGACGTGCCGATTGCCGTCTCCGCTTATTCCAGCCCAAGCTTCTGGCGAATATACTTTTCCGCCTCCGGTTTGATCAGTTCACCATTCACGATCGTCGTCTTCTCGGTCAAATTCTCACCCGCCGAAAGGGTAGCCGGCTCGAGCAGTACATACCACGGCGTTCCCCACCTCCGCTTATCACCCGCTGCTGTTCGAAGCAAGTAATGATTCGAGGTCAGGCGTGCACTCTGATTGTCCGATTCGTAAACCGAAGGAAATGTCAGCTTAAATTCTTCGATATGTTTCTTCATCTTGTCGACCGGATCGTACTCACCTACACCGATCACTGCCAGGCCCGCTGAAGAATATTTGTCATGAAGGCTCTGCACGAACGCTAGGTCGTGCCGCCAATTCGGGCACCACGGAGCCCAATAAACCACCATCACGAGCTTTTTTCCCTTGGCGAACGAACGTAAATTCGTGTCACCGCCGCCCGTTATGTTCTTAAGCGTCCAGTCCTTGTAAACAATCGGTTTTTCGGAAACTGGGGCCTGCTCGGTCTGGGCGATTGCTAACCCGCCGAATACAAGTGTGAAGATAAGTGCGGATATAAATCTCATCAATTTAAACACTAAGCGTTGAGATGGGCATTGACAAGGAAAAAGATGGCTTCGAATGCAGAAGCCCCCGCGTAAGCAAGGGCGTAACGAGCAAGTCCTAAGTTTGAGCTTCTTTCGACGTGCCCGGACGCAATACTCGGCCCCAATGGACGATATTCAAATAGATCCCGGTCAGCGCGGAGAGCGTCGCTAGGGCTGAGAAGATCAGCAGCAGTATCACCTGCCAACTTCCCGCGAAGAAGTAAAAGTGAGCCTCACGAAAGAATCGCGTCTTTAATGTCGGCGGTTTTGAGAACGCCGCCTGGCCGGTCTCGGCATCGACAAAGATCGAATCTGCTCCGAGACCGCCGATCGACTGATACTGCGGCCGGCCGTCTTTCATCAGTAAAGTTAGTGCGGTCGTCGGCAGCATCTTCCCTGACAGTTCATTGGCATTAGCCATCGCATCTGCCGGTGATACTTTCACCCTTGCCGCATCGATCTTCTCGACGGTTCCACCTTCCACCGTGTTCGGCAGAGCATACAGGAACCCGCTCAACGCCCAGGCCAGGAGCGGAACCGAAACGATCGCCCCGAGGATCAGATGCGACTGATAAATGAACTTGTTCATCGGAATAACTATCCACTATCCACTTGCCACTATCCACTGAAGGAACGGTGAATTTGTGCTAATCTTTATCAAAATGACCACCCCGACAGTTACAGACATCTTCAAGCGTGCCCTCGAACTTCGTTCCCAGAATACGGGCGGAAAAGTCGCTTCGATCAAATCGCAACTATTAAACGAATTCAGCGGCAAGCCATTCCCCGATACGGCTTATCTGACGATCCCCGAGTACGACAACATCGTCCCGGAAGAGGATTGGACCGCGGGCTTGCCGGTTACCCTTCGGGGCATTCAGAACGAGGATTGGGACGACGTAATCCACGGCATCCTTATTAGCCTCGAACAGGTCGAGAACTATCCTATAGAATCCGGCCGTGAAGACGATCCAGCCAAAGAGTGGCGCAACCGCGGCAAGTCTATCGCCGAAGCGGAAGAGAAAAACCTCTCCAAATGGATGCCGGAAGAGCTTATGGCAATGGCAAAACGAAACGTCACCAATTAGTTTCGAACAAAAAGGAGTGAATCTTGAGAACTGAAAATGCCTTGCGTTTCAGTTTTTACTCTCTAGCTTGCCGTTTCTCCCGAAACAACCAAACGCAACCCGTCGGAAGCTAAACAGGTTTCAATCCCGCCTATCTCCTCAGGTGCTATCTGATCATCCCACTCCGGATAAAGATGCGTCAGAACGATCTGCTTCGGCTTCGCGAAGCGGGCGATCTGCTCGATGTCGGCCAGGTTCAGGTGTGTTTTTACCGGCTTGTCTGCGAAGAAGGAGCACTCGATCAACAGCACATCAACGTCGCGGCCGAACACGCCGAGGTTGGTTGAGTAGCCTGTATCGGCAGAGAATGCGATCGAACCGGACGCGTCCATGACTCTGATCGCACAGCTTTCATCCGTGTGCGGTGTCGAGAATGTCTTGGCTGTCACGCCTTCAAAGAGGTCGAACTGCTTCCCCGGTTCGATCTCGATGACCTCGGTCGGGAACGGCTGTTCGAGCAGGCCGTAGTCGTAGGCCGAGTCGAAAGCGGCGATCAGATCTTTCAACCCCGGCGGGCCGTAGATTCGCATCGGCTTACTTCGAGATTGCGTAGTCGGGGCATACTTCGTACCGAACAGGAACGGAGCGAGCCCGCCGCAATGGTCGAGGTGAAAATGGGAGATCCAGATCGCGTCGAGATTCGCCCAGTCGCATCCTTCCTGAGCCATCCGATGTACCGCCGATGCTGAACAGTCCAGCAGTATCGAGCCGCCCGAAGTTTCAAGCCAGTACGCCGAACTCGAACGTTGAGGATGGGGGACAGAACTCCCGGAACCTAAAACTATCAGCTTCATCCCATTGATTCTATCAGCTTGATGTTCGGGCGGAGCCCGTTGCTTACGTGCGGGCTACTGACACAGCGTGATAAATTCAATTCAATGCCTGAGGTAGCCATACTCGCCGTTTTCGCGCACCCGGACGATCTCGAACTGACTGTCGGCGGGACGATGTTACGGATGAAGAGTCTCGGGTACACGACCGGCGGTCTGGATGTGACTCGGGGGGA
Organism: bacterium; assembly: GCA_029945985.1. Taxonomy (GTDB): domain Bacteria; phylum Acidobacteriota; class Blastocatellia; order Pyrinomonadales; family Pyrinomonadaceae; genus OLB17. The sequence continues at coordinate 15,204 of JAQSDP010000334.1, forward strand.
AATGGGCACGCGGGGAACTGTCGAGGGACGAGCGAAGGAGGCGGAAGACGCCGCGAAGATACTCCGACTCGACATTCGCCAAAATCTCGGGCTCGCCGACGGGCACGTTTTTGTCGACGATCCTTCACGAACGGCAATGGTGCGCGCTTTTCGACGGTTGAAACCGAAGGTGATCCTTACTCACCAGCTCGACGATCCGCATCCCGACCACGATCACATCGCGAACCTTGTCCGCGAAGCCGCGCGACTCGCGAGCATGCGGAACTATGTCCGGACTCAGGCTCAGATGCCATCGCGGTTCCAAGGGTCGCTCACAACATCTTCTCGCGTCGGGTCGAGCCCTCGTTCATCGTCGATACATCCGATTTTCTGGCAGACAAGATGGCGGCGATCAGGGCTCATGCGTCGCAGTTCCACAATCCCAACTCGACCGAGCCCGAAACGAGACTGACCAACAAACTCTTTCTCGACGAGATCGAGAATCGGTCGCGATACTTCGGCTCACTCATCGGCGTCGCTGCCGGCGAGCCTTACTTCGTGAGAGAGGCGTTGAATATCTCCGACCCGATCGATCTGCTGACGCGCCCGATGAACATATATTCATGATCGAACTCGCCGCCGAAGAAATAGAGCTCAACAAAAAACGCCGCGTCCTCGAACGGCTCAAGGACAAGCTTGCCGATCGCGAAGAGGAGATGGCGGACCTCCGCGCGGAGCTTGACCAGTTCGAGGCGCGGTATTCGATGGACGTGGCGCGGCTGTACGCTGATTTCGATGAGATCGAGGCCGAGATCGCGGAAGAAGAACTCAAGCTTGTCCCGGACGACGAAGAGATCAAAAAGCGGGTCGAAGATCTGAGAAGACGCGCCGAAGAATCAGCCGCTCGAGCGGAAGCGGCTCATGAGGCCGAAGAGTATGTTCCCACTCTTGAGGCCAAGAAGGCATATCACAATCTTGCCCGGTCGATCCATCCTGATCTTGCGCTTGATGAGGGTGAGAAAGAGCGGCGTCACGAACTGATGGCGGAACTGAACCACGCTTATTCTTCCGGCGATCAGAAGAAGCTCGACAAAATGATCGAGGATCTAAAGAACAGTCCGGATTCCGTCAAGGGCGAATCGATCGGCGATGACTGGGTTCGTGCGGTTCGGCAGATATACCAGATACGAAAACGATTCGGAGAACTTGAAACCGAAAAGGCCGAGGCGGAAGCATCGGAACTCCACGAGCTTCGAATGAAAGTGAAGGCCGAAATGGCAGAGGGCCGCGACCTTCTGAGACAGATGGCCGAACGGACGAAGAGCCACATACTCAAGGCGCGTCGCCGGCTCGAAAACCTGAAAAATGTGAATGCGGCCCAGGAAGAATATGTCAAAGAGGCATTCGGGCTCGATATTGAAGATTTCCGCAAATAGGCCTTTGACCTAAAAAGGGGTGATATTGCTCAATCCACCCTTGACAGCCTCTTTCTTTAGTATTACTTTTTGTGTACGATTGTCATTCACTGAGATCGAGACATTAACTTCGTTGCTGACTGCTCCACGCAGAAGGCGCGAACAAAGGAGAGGAACGGTGTGGGAGACGTTCCTCTCCGTTTTTTAAATGTCTTGAGCGGCCGCGTACCCCGACGACCACGCCCACTGAAAATTGTATCCGCCAAGCCAGCCTGTAACGTCCAACACCTCGCCGATAAAGAAAAGCCCCGGGACCTTTTTCGATTCGAATGTCTTCGACGACAGTTCGTCGGTCGATACGCCCCCGAGCGTTACTTCCGCCTTGTCGTAGCCTTCCGTATCCTTGAATCGAAGTTCCCAATGATTGAGCCTTCGGGCCGCGGCCGCGATGCCGGCGTCCGACATATCGCTCAGCCGCTGAGCGGATTTGCCGAAAAGCCGATCGGCGACCTTTGCAGGAATGTAACCTGCCAGAAAATTATCGAGCCTTTTCGAGGTATTACGATTTTCGCTCAACAGTCCACTAGCCTCGACGCCGCCAAGAAGATCGATTAACACGGGCCGCGACTTGTCCCAATAGTTCGATATTTGCAGGATCGCCGGGCCGGACATGCCTCGGTGCGTGAATAGGATATTCTCCCGGACGTCCTTTCCGTCTGTTGAGACGATCGCGTCAACCGAAACTCCCGCGAGATCTCGAAAGCTCTCTCCACTTAAAACGAGCGGCACGAGCGAAGGCCGAGTTTCAATGATCTTAAGTCCGAATTGTCGAGCGATCTGATAGCCGAAGTCAGTCGCACCGATCTTGGCGAAGGACAGCCCTCCGGTCGCGACAACGAGCCGTTCGCTCTCGATCGTTCCTTGGTCCGTCTTGACTGAGAAACTTGTCCCCCTCTCAACTCTTTCTACCGAACAGCCCGTCACGATCCGGACTTTCGCGTCACGGCATTCTGCGATCAGCATCTCCACGATCTGCTTTGAGCTTTCGCGGCAGAACAGCTGGCCGAGTTTCTTCTCGTAATAAGCGATCTGGTGTTTCCGGACGAGTTCGACGAAATCCTGCGAGGTATATCGAGCAAGGGCGGACTTTGCGAAATGGGGATTCTCCGAAACGAAGTTTTCGGCGTTCACGCTGCGGTTCGTGAAGTTGCACCGGCCGCCGCCCGAGACAATTATCTTCCGCCCGACCTGCGCGTTCCGCTCGATAACGAGCACCCGCTTGCCCCGACGGCCCGCCTCGGCCGCGCAAAACAACCCGGCCGCACCGCCGCCGATCACGATCGCGTCGAACGTCATTTAAGCGAGATAGCGATCCTTAAGGATATTCACATGATGCCGGACGTGCCCGGCCATAATGAATCCGAGTGCGCGGACCGAGATCGGGAATCCGCTGGCGGTTCCTATTTGAAGCCAGTCGGATTCGTCGAGGCTTCGGAGCGAGCGGAGATTCGCTTGCCGGAGCTCTGAGAACTCAGCAACGAGATCCGCAAACGTACGCTCGTGGGCGTGCGAAGTTGCAATGTAGTGGTCCTGCTCGAATCCTTCGATCGGCGTCATATCGCCGCGGGAGATGCGATGAACGCGATGGGCGAAATGCCGCTCGCCATCGATAACGTGGCTTAGCAGTTCCTTGATCGTCCATTTTCCTTCGGCATAGGCAAAGGTGCCTCGGCTCTCGTCGAGGGATCCGAAAACAGCGGTTACCTCGTTGGGTTGCGACGCCAGCACGCCGAGCAGGTCAGGTTCGGTCACCTGTGAGATGTATCCGCCGTAGTATGCATTAAACTCTTCGACCGCGGGCTTTTCGATCACTGAGGGTTTCATTCCGGTTTGCATGGCGATATATTATCAGAACTATCAGCCCCGCAATTAACCATTCAAAAAGGAGTTCGATTCGAATGAAGAAGTTCTTTCTTGCTTTTGCAGTCTTGACCGTAGCCGCGATGGCGGCCGTCAAATTCACGACGTACGCCGATGCAGGTATCTCGCCAACGATACCCGTCGACGAGAAGGCTATGAAGTCCGCCGAGTCAGGCACATATAACTTTGATAAGGCACACAGCTTCATCGGGTTCAAGGTCAAGCATATGGGACTGATCGAGGTTCCCGGATTTTTCAGGGACTTTACCGGAACCGTTAACTACGACACTGCCGACCCAACGAGATCCACGGTCGAGTTCACCGCGAAAGCGACAAGCGTCGATACCGGAGTGGCCGGCCGTGACCGCCACCTGCGCACGGCTGACTTCTTCGATGTAGAGAAGTTTGCTGATCTGACTTTCAAGAGCTCAAAGGTTGAGAAAAAAGGTAAGGCCTGGATCGTCACCGGAGACCTCACGATGCGTGGAGTCACGAAATTGGTTTCGATCCCGTTCGAGATCACCGGATTCGTACCGGGTGGCGAACGAGCAGGCGCCAAGATCGGCATTGCAGGCGAGACCACGATCAATCGCCGTGATTTTGGAGTCAACTACGGCAGCAATATGCCGAGCGGAACCCCCGTGATCGCTGACCAAGTGAAAGTAGTTCTTCAGATCGAGGCGGGAAAGCCTGGTCCGCCGCGTCCGTCGACACCTGCTTCCGAGTAACTGAATTGAACAAAAGTTAACTGCGCATCCTCCCGAGCTGATGCGCAGTTAGTTGTTTAAGCGTGCAGCTTCCACAAATGAAAGATCGTAGATGGCGTATTTCTCCCAATCCTTGAAGTCAAAATGCCACCATTCATTTGCATTGACCACGAACCCCTCGTCTACCATTAGTTTCCTGAGTAGATCGCGATTCGCCCGCTGCTCCGCGGTTCCGCCTGTGTAACCAGGCGATGCTCGCTCCGAGAACTCGTCATAGCCTGACGGCATCTCTACGAGCTTGCCTGTCTTCAGGTCATACATCGAAAGGTCGATGGCGCATCCACGATTGTGCTTTGAGCCCTTCGCCGGATCTGCTACAAATTTTCGCTTATCCTCCGGCGTCACTTCCCAAAACAGCTTAGTGATGGACCAAGGACGGTAACCGTCGAAGATCACGAGTCCGAGTCCCTGCTTCTTCAGCTTCTTATGGACCTTAGCAACACCTCTCGCTGCCGGCTTCTGCAGGAACGCACGGGCTTCCGGATACACTTGCTTGCCAACGAAATTGTTCTCCGTCGCATATCGGATGTCGAGCTTGATGGTCGGGTCGAGGGTGATGAGTTCTACCAAATTGGCCTCGCGTTTACCTTGTTCTCGGGGCGGGCCGTCCTGGGCAGCGGCCTGAAAGGAAAGGATAAGAAATAAGGCGAGAAGTGCAAATCGAGATCTGACCATCCGAACATTATAGCGGGAAAATCGCGAGGCATGTGTCTGCGCGCGTAAGGGCGTAACTTTCAACTTGTCCGTTACACCAATGCTGACGCGCCTCTGCAAACCTACGGCTTCTCTTCGACCACCGGCTCAGAATCTTCAGGTCCAATGATAATGTCCGTACCGAACTTCTGATAATTGGTAAACCGGATGAGGTTGCGAGTCTCGAACGACCGGCCCCCCTCGCGGATAGTCAATCGCACATCGGAGACAAGCGGCAGCAAGTATTTCTCTTCAGATATCATCGTCCAATCGTAGTCGATCGTCCGACGAGCGGCGGTGACCGGAAATCCCTCGGGGATCTCGGTGGCCTCGCTCTCGACCCGGAGCACGCGGTAATCCGCACGGTCGATCCACATTCGGCCCTTCATTCCCGTGATCGTCGATTGCGTCAAGCCGCCTGACCCGGAGACGATCCGCTGCTTTGCTTTGTCTCGCTCAACAGTGAAATCAAATAGGACTGCCGTCCGGCCGCGGATGATATCCGTCTGGACGGGAATGAATTCGGCGTCATTCTCAGGCTTAAAGATCGTCGCCAGCATCGTCACGAACTCGCCGGTCGAACTCGTCCCACCGGCCTCGTCATAACTTCCCTTAGCTTCCGGAGTTGCCTGAAGCGCTCCGTTGATCGACAGGAGCTTATAAGATTCTTCGCCGGTCGACCTATAACTGACGGCGACTACCAGCTTGTCCTGCGGACGAAAGTTGCCTGTACCCGCAAACGACGCCGAGCGCTGGATCTGCTGTTTCACCACGAAATCCGGCATTTCCTCGACGGCTTCGAGCGTCTTACGGCGGGTCTTGTCGATGATTCCCGTGACCTCGAGCTGAGTCGGGATCCTGGTACCCACAGGGTCCTTTCGCCGACGATCGGCTTCCTCAAGGGCCCGTTTCAATTCGTCGTCATTGGCACCCTTCGATCGCGTCAGGCTGCGAACGCCGTCGGTCAATGCGAAACCGATACCGCGACGACGCAGCGCCTCAACCACGTCTTCCATCTTCGTGGTCCTGCGCTCGATGCCATACAGAAGTTGGACGTACTCGGCTTGGGTCAGTGGTTTATCTTGGCCGAACGCGGAAAAGCAGAAAGCGGTGACCAATATAAGGAAAACAATAGTGGGTCTCATCTGAATAATGGATGCGGAATAGAAACGAACTGTTGTAACGTACGGGCCGAATCAAAAAGGGAGATGCTTTATCGGCATCTCCCTGTATAGATAAGCGTTTTCAAAACAATAAGCTAGTTCACCCACTCTTCTTCGTAATTTAGCTTCCAGTGAGCTGTCACCCAAGCTTCTGCAGCCTCCATCGCGACAGCCTTCCACTTCTTCACATTCTGAAGAACGTTCAAGGCCGCGAGCGGTTTGCTCGGATCTCGCTCGACGCGGATCACTTCGGTCGCTACCTCGATGATCATCTTGTCTTCTGCAAGGATCCGTAGTTTGACCTCGGCGCCTACCGGCGGAAGCGTCTCAAGATTTACAAGTGCGCTGTTCTCGCCCAGATTCTCGGTCGTTCCTTCTACTTTTATTCGTTTACCGCTTTCTTCGTCCACCCAGATAGCCTGCACCGGCATATGGGCCAATATCCGATGGTGCATCGGAGTTTTATATGATGATGTTGCGTATTCCACTTGTGACATATTTTCCCCCGCTTTCTCGTCTTCTTGCCTTCCTACCCTTGATCGCATAACCCCGAAATAGAACGAAAAACTTAAACCTTTCTTACAAAAAAGTCAAGTATCCGCTCGCTCCTTACAAATCCTTACAAATCTGATCCGATTGCCTGACCTATAACATCAAATTCGCGATTGTGATGCCGTTTAGGAAAAGTTGGTTTGCCCATTCTTTTTCATTACCTGAGAAAAAGCTTAAACCATCAATTTCGCTTAGATTTAACGCGCCTGTAACGTTCGCCCCTGATACTAACGCCTTGCAACCAAATCGAAGTGTCTTCCAGAAAACAGAGGAACCCGATTTGCCTATCGATAGCCGTACTGAAGTTTTTGATTTTTGGATTTTGTTCGGGCCCTTTATTGAAAAGAACCAGAGCCGCTGTAAGGGTGTGTAAACACATAGGTTAATCGTGTTACATCGAAACCGACTTGAATAAGGTCGCACTTGAGTCACCTCGGGTAATCCGAAAAGCGATAGAAAAATCCAAAAATCGAGAGAATTCGGACGAATAAGCACTTTTATACAGGCATTTTTCAAACACATTTAGAGGTCAAAAAAACCAAGATGACTATTTTCTCAAAACTACGTTCTTTGACGGTGCTCGGCACGATCATTCTCGCCTTCGCAGGCTCGATCTTCGCCCAGGCGGGTACCGGCGGTATCGCGGTCTCCGTGACCGACTCCGCCGGAGCTGTGGTGCCGAACGCAACCGTAACCTTAACAAGCAAAGCTACTAATCAAACACAAACGGCTACCACCAGCAACGACGGCCTTTACACCTTCGTTTCGCTGCAGCCGGGAACTTATGCAGTGAAGACAACCGCGTCAAACTTTGGCGAGCAGACCCTGAACGTCGAGGTCCAGGTCGGTCGGACCACTGACGCGAACGTCACACTCGGCGCGAGCGGAGTTGCCGCTGAGGTGACCGTCACCGCGGAGGGCATTCAGACCACACAGAGCAACTCCGACGCTGTCATCACCGAAGCTGCGATCAGCAACTTGCCGATCAACGGGCGCCGTTTCCAGGATTTTGCAACGCTCACGCCGACTGCACAGGTTGACCCGTCACGCGGTCAGATCTCGCTTTCCGGCCAGCGCGGCATCAACGGAAACGTCAATGTTGACGGCGTCGACTTCAACCAGCCCTTTTTCGGCGGTATCCGAGGCGGCGAACGCTCGAATTCATCCTTCACGATCCCGCAGGAATCGATCAAGGAATTCAACGTTGTTGCAGCCGGATACAATGCCGAATTCGGCCGTTCAACCGGCGGGATCATCAACGTAGTTACCAAGAGTGGGTCAAATCAGCTTCGCGGTTCAGCCTTCTACCAGATCCGCCCGCAAGAGCTGGCCCGTCCGCATTCGTTTGCAGACGCTCTTGAGGAGCAAAGCCTTGGGCCGCGCGGCCTCGATGCGACTCTTGCCCCGACACTGCAACAGTTCGGTGGTTCGATCGGCGGTCCGATCATTTCGGACAAGCTCTTCTATTTCGGTACATACGAGCAGCAGCGTTTCCGGGCTCCGCGTCAGGTCCTCTATCCGACGCTTAACGGCCTCACCGCGACGCCCGCCCAAACGGAGGTGTTTAACCTTTACAAGGCCGAGGAAGTTCCCTTTGAGCAAACCAACGACGCCTACGCCGCTCTTGGAAAGATCGACTGGGTCATCAACGATGCAAACCGCTTCAATACACGATTCAACTACAGCAGTAACAAGGCATTGAATGGTGTTTCCACGGGTGAAACCTCGTTCGACCCGACTACGAGTCGTTCTCTCGGAACCAACGGAACTGAAAATGACGAGAATTGGTCGACGGTGAGCCAACTGGTCAGCAACTTCTCCGCTTCGCTCTTTAATGATCTTCGTGTTCAGTACGCCCGCGAAGAGCGTCCGCGTGAGGCGAATGAGCTTTCGCCCAACATCTTCACCGGCATTGGTGAACTAGGAACAAGGAACTTTCTTCCGACCACTCAGTATGACACCCGCCTTCAGTTCGCTGATGCGATGACATGGGTGACCGGAAATCACACGATGAAGTTCGGCGGCGAATATAGCCGAATATTCGCTCAGCAGTTATTTGGATTCGGTCAGACGGGCGAATATAGCTTGAGTCTCGGCTCGTCCGCCTCGGGAATACAAAATACGCTCAACCAGACCTCGAGCACTCGCGCCGGGACGTACCTTGGACGCTTCGACACGACAAGTGCCGTCTATCGCCAGCAGATCGGAAACCTTCAGGCTGAGATGAACGTTCAGGAACTCGCTTTCTTTGCGCAGGATCAGTGGCGTATTACCCCGAGCTTTACACTGAACTTCGGCCTCCGTGCTGAGCAGCAATACAATCCCGATCCGGATGTCAGCAACACGGATCTTGTGAATTTGGTTCGCAATGCCTCATTCCCGCTTGCCGGTGGCGGCGGTATCGACCCGACGACCATCCCTGACAGCGGCTGGCAATGGGGCCCGCGACTCGGTTTTGCGTGGGATCCGACCGGTGAAGGCAAGACAGTCATTCGCGGTTTCGGCGGCGTATATTACGCCCGCACGCCGCTTCTGCTGCTTGCTGACTCGATCAACAACTATCGCCTGCCGCCGGGTAACGTACGTGCCATCCTTGGTTCAGGCGGCGTAACGTTTCAGCAGGCAGCATTTAACACGTTTCTGAATACGCCTGCTGCAGCTCAGTACATCGCTATCACAGGTTGCGTACCGAACCAGACGCCGGTTAATCCCGCGTGTGTTGCCAACACGATCTACCGACAGTTCGCGATTCTCGGTATCAACTTGAATACCGTAGCGTTTGGCAATCTGCCAACACTAACGCCGACCCAGGTTCAAACTATCGGGTCTGCGGTCAACAGCTCGTTCAATCCCAATATCATCAACGGCATTCAGGTGACGAGCCACGATCCGGAGTTCAAGAATCCCGAGTCCGTACAGTTTGGCTTCGGCGCTGAGCATGAGTTCGTCCGGAACTTTGTTGTCGGCGTTGACTATTCACAGGTTCGCACGAACTTCCTTCAGAAGAACGTCGACTACAACCTGCCCGCTCCGGTCTTGAATGCGGGCGATCCGTCGGGACGCCCGTTGATCGGAGTCACCCGTCCGCAAGCCCTGCCGGCCAGCGTGTCCTGGACAAACCGGGCACGCCCTATTACTTCGCTTTCGAGTGTGCAGGTTCGCGAGTCGTCGGGCCGCTCTTTCTTCCAGGCGTTGACGTTCAGGACCCGCATCACGAGATCGTGGGCGTTGATCAATGCTTATTACACACTTTCGCGTAATGAGTCGGATGACGACAACGAACGTGACTCGGGCGGCGTCCTTTATACGAATCCCTATGATCGCCGTGCTGAGTTCGGCCCTTCACGGCTCGACCGTACTCACCAGTTCGTAGCGAATCCGGTATTCTTCATGCCTTACGGATTCGAAGTTTCAAGCGCAATCAGATTGCGGTCGGGATTGCCGTTCAACTCTCAGGTAGGCAGCGATATGAACGGTGACGGCCTCAACAACGACCGTCCCTATTTAGTCCCGGGTGTCGAACTTCCGCGTAACTATTTCAGAAACCGAAATGTTTTTGATGTCGACCTTCGGGTTCAGAAGGGCTTCAGTTTCGGCGAAAGGATGCGGTTGATAGGCTTTGTCGAGTTTTTCAACATCTTCAATATGTCGAACACTCAGTACGGCGGTGCGCAGACCAACTACTGTAACAGCAGTACGGAAAACGGCCGTATCCGATGCGGACTTGACGGCATCACCAATACGAACTTCTCTCAAGTTCGCAATGCTAGCGATCAGATCATCCTCTCCAACAATCCGGGAAGCCAGGTGTTCCAGATGCAGTTGGGTGGACGCTTCCAGTTCTAAACTTTATCTCTCACGCAGAGACTTCATGGCACGTGTGCGAAATGCATGCGTGCCTTTTTTCATTGGCGCGTGCCACATTTGCTCGAAATTTTGAAAGGTCGGAAGTACCGACGAACTAACACTCGAGTTCGAATTTTAGTATCATCGTGTCGTTTTACCCGATGCGGATATTGCACGTTTCATCTTCGAGGACGTTCGGCGGCGGCGAGCGGCATGTCGCGGACCTTACGCGTGGACTTGTAGAGCGCGGCCACGAGATATTCGTCGCGCTTCGGCCGACGAATGAATGGCAGCATCGGCTAAGCTTTCTTCCGCCGAAAAACATAATGCACGTGTCGATCAGAAATTCGTTCGGCGTGCTCAGTTCGATGCGGATCGCGGACTTTGTCCGGCTGAACAAGATCGACATCGTGCACGCCCACGTCGCACGGGACTACATACCGGCCAGTATCGCGGTACTCGCCGTTAAAGACGCGCGATTCGTACTGACTCGCCACGTCTTGTTTCCCCTTAAGCCCTTTAATAAGTTCGCTTTGAAGAATTTGTCAGCGGCGATCGCCGTGTCGGATGCGGTCGGTACGGGGCTGAAAAAGGTCTTTCCCCCGGGCAAGATAAGCGTGATCAAGAACGGGCTCAACGTCATGCCGATGGCACCGGAAGAAGAGGCAACGCTGCGGAGAGAGTTTCGCGAGTTTCACGAATTGCCGCCGGACGCGACGGTCATCGGGACGCTCGGCGAATTGGTCGAGCTTAAAGGCCAGCGGGATTTTGTCCTTGCAGCGAACGAGATCAGCAAACGGTTTCCTGACACTCATTTCGTCGTCGTGGGCAGAGACAATTCCGCCGACCGCAAATTCCGCCGCGAGCTTCGCCGTCTTGTGAAGGTTTTCGGAATGGAAGACCGATTCCTGTGGCTTGATTGGATCGATGACACCGATTCGTTTTTCGCTGCGATCGATATCTTCGTCTCTCCATCGCACTCGGAAAGCTTCGGCCTCGCCATGCTCGAAGCCATGATGCATGGCCGCCCTGTCGTTGCGACCGCCACCGAAGGAGCCCGCGAACTCTTTGGCAAGTCCGCCCCGCTCGCCAAGATCAAAGACCCCGTCGACCTCGCCGCGAAAATATCCGAACTGCTTGCGGACGAGCCTCTCCGCGAATCGCGCGGCCGCGAAAACCGACAGTCAGCCGGCGAGAAGTTCTCGCTGGAACGAATGCTCGACGAAACCGAAAAGCTTTACCAAAAATTGATTGCATAAGTGAAGAAGCCCCGCGCGTCAGCAGAGGGGAAATGCACAGTTGTTGGGAGGCATGATCTGATCAAATCGATCCGTCCTGACTTTCATCGAACGCTGCGGCCACACCCCTTGGGAAGAGAAATCCGAAGAAACCTTCAAATTGATGCGCGAATTTCTTTCGAAGGGCAAAATGAGCCCCTGAAGGCCATCCGCGCCGAGGTATCGAAGGGACGAAATACGACAAGGATCCATAGTACTCAAAAATGGGATCTCTGCCGGTGGGGTGTCCGAATGGCGGGAAGACGCCTTTCGAAAGTCGAGCAAACATTTGCTACCCAAAACCGTAGGTAGGCACGGTCGATACGTAGCCATAAAAGTTACGATAGAAACTTTCGAGCGGATAAGTGCCCGTAGGGGGTATGCCCATAAGCTTGCCCCACGAATACACGCCAAATTTGATCGTCCCATTATGGACGGTCATGGTCTTTGTCAGCACCACCCAGTGGTTCGGCAGAACGGACCGATGAGCGAACTTGAATGGTTCCAGCATCTGCATGTTGATGAAAAGGCAGATGCGGGAATGATGAAAGTTTCTTATGCAGTCGTCTACTTCGCTCTTTCCCTTGAGAAAGTAAACGTTTGTGTCATTGCGCGTTCCTCGCCACTTCACTTTATTGAACCAGCTGGCCAGAGCATGCGGCATCGTGATCCCAGCTGCCGTGTCATTCGCTGACGAATAGTCTAAAAGCGAGTTTTCGGAATCGCGGAGACTTGCAAGGGCGATCCAGTC
>JAQSDP010000334.1:27576-34761 GCA_029945985.1 bacterium
TGAATCTTGCTCGGCGGCGGCTGATACCCGCGGCAGCCGGCACTGGGCGTTATATGCAGGCCCTCCAGCCGAGCTTCACCTTTCAGGTACAGGTCTATCACATACTGCGTATACAGGTGAGGCATTTCTTCAAGAATGCAGTAAAAAAACGCAGCCGGCCCGCAAAGGCTCGCTGCTGACTGGTCCTGCTTCGACGGATCCTTGATGCGCTCCCGGAGCCCCGCAACGACGTCTTGTCGCTCGATGCGTGCGAACCCCTTTCCCTTGCCGCCGGATGCGAACGCATCGACGAGCGAAAGTGCATAGTTAATTCGGTGTTCTTCGGCTGGCATCGGATCTCTCCTTCAAATCGCTCATTAACTCCAGTTCGAATCAGTCGCAGGTTTACTCCAACGTCGTTAGGAAAGGTATTGACCTGGCCGTCGGAGTGTGTGAAATGCTATCCGACCTAACCTTTGTAGTCAAACAAAATGTTTCAGGTTGGTGAAGCGACTCGCGCCTCGACCCATGTGTTGGCTCGTGTTAGGACTTGTCTTTCTAATTCGGATCATCACTACACGAATTCACCTCAATGCGATATCGTTTTCATATTCGTTACGGAGAAACAAATCCATGCAAGGACAAATTACTGATTTCATCAAGCATCACTATCGGCATTTCAATTCCGCCGCGTTAATCGACGCGGCGGAGGGGTACGTACAGCATCTGAACGGCGGCGGGAAGATGATGGTGACGCTTGCGGGTGCGATGAGTACTGCTGAGCTGGGCCTATCTCTCGCCGAAATGATTCGGCAGGACAAGGTGAAGATCATTTCTTGTACGGGTGCGAATCTTGAGGAAGATCTGTTCAATCTAGTGGCCCACGATTTTTACGAACGCGTGCCGCATTACCGCGATCTCACGCCCGCAGACGAACAGGATCTGCTCGACCGCCATATGAACCGCGTGACCGACACCTGCATCCCCGAAATGGAAGCAATGCGGCGGCTTGAGAAGGCGATGGTCGATGTTTGGACGGAAGCCGATGCTGCCGGTGAGCAGTATTTTCCGCATGAGTTCATGTATCAGGTTCTGAAGAACGGTTCACTTGAGGAGTATTATCAGATCGATCTAAAAGATTCGTGGATGTACGCCGCGATGGAAAAGAATCTGCCGATGGTCGTCCCGGGTTGGGAAGATTCGACGATGGGCAATATGTTCGCCGGCCACGTGATCACCGGCGACGTAAAGAATGTGCACACCGTCCGCACCGGCATCGAATATATGATGTCGCTCGCCGAGTGGTACACCGCCAACGCAACCGATGATTCGACCGTCGGATTCTTCCAGATCGGCGGCGGCATCGCGGGCGATTTTCCCATCTGCGTCGTCCCGATGCTCCACCAAGACCTGCAGCGAACCGGTGTCCCCGTCTGGGGCTACTTCTGCCAGATCTCCGACTCAACCACCAGCTACGGCTCCTACTCCGGCGCTGTCCCCAACGAAAAGATCACATGGGGAAAACTCGAAGCCTCAACGCCGAAATTCATCGTCGAATCCGACGCGTCGATCGTCGCTCCGTTGATGTTTGCGTATATTTTGGGGTGGTGATGACCGAGGATGTCTGCAAACGGCTTGGCGTGACTCCTGTCGTCCCCACTCCTCAATCTAAAGTTGGGATCGCTCCTCAATCGATCGGAGAGATGCCAATTCACGGATTGCGTCACTCGGTCGAAGGCGACACGAACGGCTGGTACATTTGGTTTGGAGAGTATTCTGAGGAGGCCGATTTTTTTCAGCCCTTACACATAGAACATCTGACCGATCGATTGCCTCAGGTTCTGGAGTATCTTTGTCTCCCGCAAGGATATCGATTCCTTATATACGATGAGGGGACCGAGGACGTCTGGTACGATGAATCGCTATTGAGTACCTTGACATGGAACACTTCGACGTCCTGATCATCGGCGCAGGGTTATCCGGCATTGGTGCGGGAGCGCATCTGCGCATGGAGTGTCCGGACAAATCGTTTGCGATCCTTGAGGGCCGCGAGGCGATGGGCGGAACGTGGGACCTGTTTCGATATCCCGGCGTCAGGTCGGATTCGGATATGTACACGCTCGGTTACAGTTTCCGCCCGTGGAGCGATCCGAAAGCGATCGCCAATGGGCCATCGATCCTCGAATACATTCGAGACACGGCAAGAGAGTTCGACCTCGACAAAGAGATACGCCACGGCCATCGGATCACGCGTGCCGAGTGGTCGTCGGAAAAGGCGCAGTGGACTGTCAGTGTCATCAGCCCGCACGTAAGTAACGGCTCCGCCGATAGTGAGCCATCTTCGAGTGACAAAACCATCTCGGCGTCCGACTCTGCCGCCAAGCAACTCACCTGCAGCTTTCTATACCTTTGCACCGGCTACTACGAATACGAATCCGGCTACACCCCCGACTGGCCTGGCCTAAACACATTTCGGGGCACGATCATCCATCCCCAGAAATGGCCCGAGAATCTCGATTACAGCGGCAACAACGTACTTGTCATCGGCAGCGGAGCAACCGCCGTCACGCTCGTACCCGCGATGGCGGAAATTGCGAAACACGTCACGATGCTTCAACGTTCGCCAACTTATATTGTCACGATGCCGTCTGAAGACAAGATCGCCAATGCGCTTAGAAGGCTTCTTCCCGCAAAAGCTGCTTATGCCGCAACGCGTTGGAAGAATGTTCTCCGGCAGATGTTCTTCTACGAGCTCTCGAAGAAGCGTCCATCAATGATGAAGAACTTGATCGCGAAAGGCGTGAAGAACGAGATCGGTGAAGAACAACTCGAGAAACATTTCCGCCCGAAGTACAACCCATGGGATCAACGGCTGTGCGTCGTCCCCGACTCGGATCTATTCAAATCTATTCGCGAGGAAAAAGCGTCGATCGTCACGGGCGAGATCGAATCGTTCACCGAAACCGGGGTTCGGCTGACGAACGGCGAGCAGCTCGACGCCGACATCATCGTTACCGCGACCGGATTGCGGCTCAAGATCATGGCAGGGATGACGCTTGCGGTAGACGGCGAGACCGTAGAACTTTCAAAGAAACTTGCCTACAAAGGGATGATGTACAACGATGTGCCGAACCTTGCCCAGGCGTTTGGCTACACGAACGCATCGTGGACACTCAAATGTGACCTAACGTCCGAATACGTCTGCCGGCTGATCCATCACATGGATGCTCACGGCTATTCGAGCTGCACTCCCAGGCTCAATGATCCAACCGTCACGCCCGAACCGGCGCTCGATTTCAACTCCGGCTACGTGCTGCGTGCACTGAACGACATCCCAAGCCAAGGATCGAAGCATCCATGGCGCCTGAATCAGAACTACTTCAAGGACGTCCGCATGCTCCGCCGTGGGCGGCTTGACGATGGGACGATGGAGTTTCGGTAAGCCGGAACAACACCTTCGATGATGTATCATTTCCTCTTATGCCCGAATCAAAGATCATCGTTACAGGCGGCGCAGGATTCATTGGAAGCGCGGTCGTTTGGAAGCTAAATGAGCTCGGCTACGACGACATACTGGTCGTCGACCGAATGGATGAGACCGATAAATGGAAGAATCTCGCTCCTCTAAAGTTCGCTGACTACGTCGACGCAGACGATTTCATTGACGATCTCGGCGATCTCGATGCGACTGCGATCTTCCATCTGGGAGCGTGCTCATCCACCACAGAAACCGACGCGGACTTCATGTTCCGCAACAATTATCAGTACACGAAAGACCTGGCGGAATATTCGGTCGCAAATGATATCCGATTTATCTACGCTTCGTCCGCGGCGACTTACGGAGACGGTACAGCGGGAATGGCGGATGGGACCGATTTGCTACACACGCTCCGTCCGCTCAACATCTACGGATACTCGAAGCACCTATTTGACCAGCACGCCGCGCGTAACGGACTGTTTGGGAAAATAGTCGGGCTCAAGTATTTCAACGTCTTCGGGCCGAACGAGAATCACAAGGGCGATATGCGTTCGCTCGTGAACAAGGCGTTCGATCAGATCAACCAAACCGGCAAGTTACAGCTCTTCAAGAGTGCGAACCCCGAATTCGCCGACGGGGAATTCGGCCGCGACTTCGTTTACGTCAAGGACGCCGTTGATATGACACTCTTCTTCATGGAAAACGAGATCGGCGGACTCTTCAATGTCGGGTCGGGCAGGATGAATACGTGGAACGCACTGGCCGATGCGATCTTCAAAGCCCTCCATCTACCGACGAAGCTCGAATTCGTTGATATGCCCGAGCATCTTCGCGGCCGCTACCAATACCACACACAGGCGAATCTGACCCGCATTCGCGAAGCCGGCCACGGGGCCGAATCGACTGCACTCGATTCTGCTGTGGCCGATTACATCCAGAACTATTTAGTGCCTCAACGACATCTCGGTGACTGATCACTACGCCGAGATATAGATCACCTCGCCGATCAGTCCTATATTGTTGTAATTGGGATTGTAAACGCCATCGTTTGGCTGCTCGCTTACGCGCCCGTTCCACGGATCGAGGAATGACACGGCGTGAGCTGTGCAGCGGCCCACAACCACGAAATGTCCGCCACCCCCATTCCAGTAAACAAGCGCGATGGCGGGTTTGTCGATGGCGATCTTGTTCGGCTGAATGGAGCGAGCATTGCCGTCGGGACGAATCCCCAGATGTTCCGCACGGAGTCTTTCCGCCCGCAATGCGGTGGCTACCTGTGCGGCGAACAAGCCGAAACGCGCGATCGTAGACTGCATGCTGCTTTGATCGCGCGGAAATGCCCTTGGGTCGAGCGACATCGGCGCGGGAACTGCAGCGCCCAACGGCGACAGAGCACCTTGCACGGCGTTGCGATATACCCGCTGCGCCAAGTCCCACTCCTCTTCGGCGAAACTCATGCGCCTGGCGATGCCTCGAGCCATCCACACGGAGGCCACGCCGCAGGAATTCATCTGGTCCTGTTTCCAGATCTGGTAAGTCCGTCCATGACTATCAGTTTCGATGTTGATCATAATGCCTCCAAACGGGAAAGTTGACGGGTGCTGACTGCGCCTATCCGACTGCAGCTCGCTCTAGTATGACGTCGGGTCCCAACCGCCTTTGCCGACATACTATGACAGTAGGACGTACATACAAGAAGTCTAAAATCGCCGGATAGGCTTTCGGGTGCCGATTTGGTCGGTTAAGATTATCACCGTCACCATAGCGATGAAGATCTTTCACGGCACTGAAAACGCGAATATCCAGAAGCCCACGGTCCTGACCCTCGGCGTCTTCGACGGCCTTCACCTCGGGCATCAACGAATAATGCAGACCGTGGTGGATAGAGCAAAAGCGGCCTCCGCGCTCGCCACGGCAATAACGTTTGATCCGCATCCACGCGCGGTGCTTCATCCTGAATCAGCTCCGCCTCTTCTGCAAACGCTCGATCAGCGGCTTTCCAATTTGGAGGTGCTCGGTATCGACCAAGCGATCGTGATTCCCTTCGACAGAGATTTCGCATCAAATCCGGCCGAGAACTTCCTGCGGGAGATCGTACACGATCGGCTACAGGCAAAGGAAGTTTACCTCGGAAAAGGTTTCGCCTTTGGCAAAGGGCGGGGTGGAAATATCGATTTGCTCCGAAAGATGAGCCAGGAACTCGGCTTCATCGCGGACGAGGTTCCCGAGATCGTACTTCGCGGTCAGCGTATCAGTTCCTCGAAGATTCGCCGCCTCCTTTCCGAGGGGCGTGTTAATCTAGCTCGCCGGATGCTGGGCCGGCCATACGGTATTGAGGGCGTGATAGTCCGAGGTGACCGGCGCGGCCACACGATCGGATTCCCGACCGCAAACTTGCGCCCGCAAAATCGCGTCATACCAAAGTTCGGCGTGTACGCCACGGCCACCCTCGTCGAAGGGGCCTGGCGGCGAAGTATTACAAACGTCGGCGTCCGTCCCACATTCGGCCAAGACCTCGAACCGTCAATCGAAAGCTATATATTTGATTTTACAGGCGATCTCTACGGCGATGTGCTGCGCGTGCGTTTCCTGCACCGGATCCGCGATGAGCGTAAGTTCAACGGAATTGATGAGTTGAAGGCACAGATAGCTGGGGACTCTGCCCGCGCACTGAACTATTTTCAGCACAAGGGCGTACGGAATATGCTGGAGATCTTATGATGCAAAGCCCGAGAGCCATTTTTGCATCGAAACAGGCTTGGACGGCGAAGTTATTAGTTAGATGAACGAGATATCGGAAAAGAATACGGTGACGGTACTTGAGCCAGTCAAGACGAACGCTAACGGGCATCACGTGATGACAGCGACCGCGGATTTGCCGATCGCCAAATACGTCACGAACGATCAGCGCATTGCCGAGGAGAAATTCCTTACCGGGAAAGAGGCCGAGGTGGAACGCCGATACACCGGGATTCGCGGATGGTTCCGGATCGCGCACGTATCTGCCGTGATCGGCAAACTCGCCCTTTATCTCTATCTCGACCAGTACGAGACGCATCGCACAGGCCTGCTTCGCCACGCTAAAGAACGGATGAAGACCGCCCAACGGCTGACGCGTGCGGCGGTTTACGGCGAGAAGCTTTACGGCGTTAAGCTCTGGTTCTTTCATCGCCTCATGCTCCTACTCCGGCGGTATTTTCTGGGCAGCAAAACTAGCCGCGAGGTGAATCAGGAAAAACAGGCTATCTGGCTAAAGGAAAAGCTGATAGAGCTTGGTCCGACATTTATCAAGATCGGCCAGTCGATGGGTACAAGAGCCGACCTTCTTCCGCTGCCTTTTGTGATAGCTCTTGGCGAGCTGCAGGACAATGTTCCGCCGTTCCCTAACGAGATCGCATTCGCCCGCATTGAGAAAGAGCTCGGCCTCAAGATCAACGATGTCTATAAGGAATTCGAGCTTCAGCCCGTGGCCGCAGCGTCACTTGGACAAGTCTATCGAGCGCGACTTCATAGCGGAGAGGAGGTTGCGGTCAAAGTACAGCGGCCGAATCTTGAAGCAACTATAAAAGGCGATCTCCAGATCCTCAAGAAGGTGGCAAATTTCGCCGAGAGATATCCGCAGTTGAATGAGAACGCTGATTGGGCAGGAATGCTCGGCGAGTTCAACGAGACGATCCATGAAGAGATGGATTACTCAGCTGAGGGCCGCAACGCCGAGCGGTTTCGAG
>JAQSDP010000335.1 GCA_029945985.1 bacterium
TGACAAAGCCAACGAGATCGCGCGTCAGATCTGTGCGGGACTCGCTGCCGCACATGACAACGGCGTCCTTCACCGCGACCTGAAACCGGCAAATATAATGATCGACGGCCGCGGCAAAGCGCGGGTGACGGACTTTGGTGTATCGGTCGTCGCAAAAGAGATCCAGGGAGCCGAGGCGATGTCCGGCACGCCGGCGTACATGGCTCCCGAACAACTCACCGGGAAAGAGGTCACGCAGAAGAGCGACATCTACTCTCTGGGCCTCGTACTTTACGAGCTTTTCACCGGCAAGCGTGCTTACAACTCCGACAATCTCCTCGAGCTGATGTCGATGCACGAGGCATCATCGCCGACAAGCCCTTCGAGCCACGTCCAGCACCTAGATCCGCTAGTCGAAAGCGTGACACTCCGGTGTCTTGAAAAAGACCCGAGCAAACGTCCGGTGTCAGCTATACAGGTGGCTGCCGCTCTGCCGGGTGGCGATCCGCTCGCTGCCGCGTTAGCAGCGGGTGAGACGCCGTCGCCCGAGATGGTCGCCGCGTCCGGCGAAAAGACCGGTTTAAGGCCGGCGATCGCGATGGCGCTTCTCGCCGCGATCCTTGTCGGCCTGGGACTCGTCGCCCTTATGAGTGAGAAGGCCGGCTGGAAGGCGCAGCTGCTGCGTCAGAGTTCGCCTGAAACGATGAAGGCCAAGGCTCAGGAGATGATCCGTCGCCTCGGCTACACGGAACCTCCTGTCGATAGCTCTTTCGGCTTCCAGCCGGACGCGTCGTTTATAAATTGGGCGGTGCTGAATACTTCTAAGACCGATCGCTGGACCGAGTTCACAAGCGTGCAGCCGGCGCCCATTGAGTTCTGGTACCGGCAGAGCCCGCGATATCTCGAATCTGAGATGACCCGCAATTTCTCAAAGGTCACAGCTGCGGATCCGGGAATTGCAAGCGTCTCGGGGATGGTCAACATAACGATGGACCCAACCGGGCGCCTGACATGGATGATCGCCGTTCCGCCGCAGGTTGACCCACCGGGCGGCGAGATACCGCCCAAACCGGACTGGGCACCGCTGTTTGCCGCAGCCGGGCTCGACCCGGCGGCCTTCGTTCCTACACCGTCGACCTGGACGCCGCGGGTCATAACCGATGAGCGCGCCGCCTGGACGGGAACATACCCCGGTCAGCCGGACATTCCTATCAGGATCGAAGCAGGGTCATATCGAGGTTTGCCTGTCCGCTTTTCAGTCATTACTCCGTGGACGCGGCCCACTCTCGTTCAGACTCAGACCATCACAACGGGCCAGACCATAGCTAATCTGATCCTAACTGGTCTCTTCTTTATCGTATTGATCGGGGCATTGGTGCTGGCCCGCAAAAGTCTGCGGCTGGGGCGCGGGGATCGGCGCGGAGCCGCTCGCCTGGCGTTCTTCGTCTTCGCACTAATTCTCCTCGACTGGGTACTTGGATCTGATCACGCTCCGACGATCAACTTGGTCCCGGAATTCATGTTTTCGGCCGTCGGTCCCGCTCTGCTTGGGTCTGGTATAGTCTGGCTGCTGTATATCGGCCTCGAGCCATACGTCAGACGTCGTTTGCCCGAGACCATAGTTTCTTGGAATCGTACCTTGGCAGGAAATATGTCTGACCCGCTCGTGGCGAGGGACGTTTCGATAGGCATTCTGCTCGGAACTGCTTTCACATTCTTCTCGTTCCTCAACGAAAGCCTTCGGTTGTGGGCCGGGATCGTGCCCGGCAATTTCGCTTCCACTACTTCCTGGTTGAGCGTCTCCGAATTCGCTTCTGACGGTGTTCTTAATAGTTTGAGCATCGCTATTTTCGCCTCGCTCGGGTACTTTTTCTTGCTATTCCTTTCGTATTCGGTCACGCGGCGACGATGGCTGGGCGGTGTCGTATTTTGTTTGATCCTTACTCTGCCGGCAGCGCTGGACGTCGACGCCCCTTTCGTCTCCGCTTTAACCGTAGGGCTTTACTGGATCCTGGCTATGGTCGCCTACTTTCGCTTCGGACTCCTGGCGGTCTCGGTCGCTAACTCCGTCCTTTACATCTTCTACAAGATGCCCATGGCCACCGATCTCACGGCCTGGCATTCCAGCTACATGCTCGCCGCTGTCGCCCTTGTGATCGCAGCCGCCGCCTGGGCATTTCACACGTCCCTCGCCGGGCAAAAACTATTTACCGGAAATATACTGGATGAATGATCAGAGCCTGTTCTTAAGAAAGTTATGAAACGATGCCCCGACTGCCGGCGAGATTATTACGACGATACCCTGAGCTTCTGTCTGGAGGACGGAACTCCGCTCGCCTTCATTTCTGCGGATGGCGAACCGGAAACCGCTATCCATTCGCCGGCCTCACTTGATCAGGACACTTTTACACTCTCCATGGCATCTGACCCGGCTCTCGTTAGCGGCAACTCCATCGCGGTTCTACCGTTCATGAACATCAGTGCCGATGCGGATAACGAGTATTTCTGCGATGGGTTGGCCGAGGAACTGCTGAACGCTCTTGCTAAGATCGATAAGCTGAAAGTTGCAGCGCGTACCTCCGCATTCTCATTCAAGGGCAAGAATATCCACATAAGTGAGATCGGCCGGCTGTTGGGCGTGAATACCGTGTTGGAGGGCAGTGTCCGCAAAGCCGGAGACCGGATCAGGATCACTGCTCAGCTTATCAACGCACGAGACGGCTATCACCTCTGGTCGGAGACATATGACCGTGAGATGAAGGACATTTTCGATGTCCAGGATGAGATCACACTCGCGCTCGTGGAGGCTCTCAAGGTCAAGCTGCTTGGCCATCAGCAATTGGCCGTACTGAAGCATCACACCGCCAGTCCTGAGGCGTATGAGCTATATCTCCGAGGAATCTCATATTTTACGAAGTTCACTCCAGAGTTTTTTCAGAAAGCTATCGACAGTTTTGAGAAGGCCATCGCGATCGATCCTCAATACGCCGCGGCCTACGCCTCACTCGCCGAATCCTACTCGGAGATGTCGTTTTTTGGTTTTTCGAGCCAATGGATACCCAAGGCAAAGCAAGCCGCCCGCAAAGCCGTCGAGATCGACGACCGGCTTGGTAATGCACACACCGCACTCGGTGTGACTATGATGTATTACGATCTCGATTTCGCCGGAGCCGAAGCCGAGTTCAAACGGGCTATCGCACTCGATTCCGGCAGCGCCCATATTCACATGTGGTACGGATGGTTCCTCGGGCTCACACGGCGATTTAGCGAGGCCATAGAACAAATGAAGCGGGCGCAACGTCTCGATCCGCTTTCCCATCT
>JAQSDP010000336.1 GCA_029945985.1 bacterium
CGCTGGACGTGACCAATAATCAGCAGGTGCTGGATTCCGTTCAGAAGGCTGAGGAACATTTCGGGCGAATCGACGTGCTCGTGAACAATGCCGGCTTCGGCTATTTCGGTGCGATCGAGGAAAGCGACGAGGCCGAAGTCAGGTCGATGTTCGAGGCGAATTTCTGGGGACTGGCGGCAATGACGCGAGCGGTCCTGCCGAAGATGCGTGAGCGTCGGAGCGGCACGATCGTGAACATATCGTCGATCGGCGGCTTCGTGAGTTTCCCCGGCTTGGGTTATTATCACGCAACGAAGTATGCGGTGAACGGTTTCTCGGAGGCCTTGAAGAAAGAGGTCGAGCCGCTTGGGATCAAGGTCGTTCTCGTACAGCCTTCAGGGTTCCGTACTGACTGGGCGGGGCGTTCGGCAAGCGATGCGCCGAACACGATCGCGGATTACGCGGAAACAGCCGGGACCAACCAGGCGAACATTCGCGGATACAGCGGCAATCAGCCGGGCGACCCGGTGAGAGCAGCCAAAGCGATCGTTCAGGCTGTCGAATCGGACGAGCCGCCGTTCTACTTCTTATTAGGAAGGGCGGCACTAAAAAATGCCCGGCTCAAGCTTGACGCACTCAAGTCAGATTTCGACAAATGGGCTGAGGTTACGGAAGGTGCCGATTTTCCGGAAGAGGAATTGACACAGAGCGCAAAATAACTGGAGGGAATTATGGGAGAAAGGAAAGCAAACGCAGAATGGTCCGGGACTCTTAAGGAAGGCACGGGCAATATCTCGCTCGGCAGCGGCGTGTACAGCGGGCCGTTCTCGTTCGATACGCGATTCGGCGAAGCGTCGGGAACGAATCCCGAGGAGCTTCTCGGTGCGGCACTTGCCGGATGCTATTCGATGGCATTGAATGCCCATCTTGAGCGTGAGAATACGCCGGCGAAGAACATCAAGGCTGAAGCGAAGGTCTATCTCGGCAAGGACGACGAAGGATTTTTGATCAACCGCATCGACCTCGAAACCGAAGGTGAAGTAGACGGTCTGGACCAGGAGGCGTTTGAGGTTGCGGCAGAGCTTATCAAGAAGACCTGTATCATCAGCCGGGCGCTTGCAGGTACGAACATTACCCTTAAAGCGACGCTGGTGAACGCCAAGGCTGCGTAGTCCTGGATTTAGCATCGACGGGATTTGGTTAGAAAGAGTTGACATTTGTAACAATAGACGTTACAATTCTCTTAGTTTGGTTGGGGATGTAGCGTAGGCTATAATTCCCAATTATTAGGAGATCATAATGGGAAATTTTGCAAAGGAAATTACAGATACAAATTTTGAAACTGACGTGCTTGGGGCGGACCATCCGGTCTTGGTAGATTTCTGGGCGGAGTGGTGCGGACCTTGCCGAATGATCGGTCCTTCGGTGGAGGCGGTCGCGGAAGAGTATTCCGGCAAGGCCGGCGTTTACAAGATGAACGTCGACGAGAACCAGAACGTACCAAATCGATATGGTATTCGCGGTATTCCGACGCTGATCCTTTTCAAGGGCGGCCAGGAGCAGGAACGAATCGTTGGAGCGGTGTCGAAAGATTCGCTCACGAAGGTTATCGAAAAGTACGTCTAGTTAAACTTGGCGTCTTGTAATTATGCAAGACGCCAATTATTTGCTTGACTATATAACGATATAGGCATACAGTAATACATATGGGGAACAAGTTAACAGACGGGGCGATCGAGGGTGTGGCGGAGAGATTCCGTATCTTATCGGAACCTATTCGGCTCCAGATCTTGCAAGCTTTAAGGAACGGGGAACTGACGGTGACCGAGTTGACGAGGGAGATCGAGATTAGCCAGCCTAACGCGAGCAAGCATCTGAGGATCCTGCAAGATGCGGGAGTGCTTTCTCGCGATCAGCGCGGAAATTCGGTTTACTACTCGATCGCGGACAATTCGATCTTTCAGCTTTGCGACTTGGTGTGCGATTCGCTGGAAGCCAGGTTTAGGGAGAAGGCTGAAATATTTGCCACTGTTTAAGAAAAGGAGAATAAGGATGAGTGAATGTTCGGTTGTAGGGCTGCAAGAGCAGTTGGAAAATGGCGAGATACATCTCGTGGATGTGAGAGAGCAGGTTGAATTTGCTGGTGGCCGCGTGAAAGGGGCGAGCCTCTTACCGCTCGGAGAATTAGAGAAGCGGCATTCGGAGCTCGACCATTCAAAGCCGATATACGTGATGTGTCGGACTGGACGCCGGTCGGCGGAGGCTCAGAAGAAGCTGCACGCTCTCGGTTTTACGAATGTAGTGAATGTTTCGGGCGGCATCGAGGCGTGGAAGAAAGAGGATATGCCGGTCGAGCGTGACGAATACGCTCCGTGGTCGATCGAACGTCAGGTGCGGTTTACGGCGGGCTTGCTTGTACTCGTTGGAGTGTTGCTCAGCATATTCGTCCATCCTTACTTTGTCGCGTTGTCGGGAATGATCGGCTTTGGGTTGGCGTTTACGGCGACGATCGATTGGTGCGGCATGGGTTTGCTGATCGCGAAGATGCCTTGGAACAAGAGAGCCATATAAACCGGAGAAAAAAGATAATGAAATTCAAACAGTTCTATCTAGGATGTCTTGCACATGCTTCTTACTACATCGGATCCGGCGAAGAGGCCGCAATCATTGATCCGCAGCGTGACGTGCAGCAGTATTTGGACGAGGCCGAATCAAACGGACAGAAGATCAAATACATCATCGAGACCCATTCGCATGCTGATTTTGTCAGCGGGCATTTGGAATTGGCGAAGAAAACCGGCGCTCAGATCATCTACGGCGAGAGGGCGAATACGGAGTTTCCAACGCTGAAGGTCAAGGACGGCGACAAGCAAAACGTCGGCGCGATTGAACTGACGTTTATGGAAACGCCCGGTCATACGCCAGAGGGGATCACGATACTTGCTAAGAACACCGAGGCGGAAGATGAGCCGGTAAAGATGTTCACCGGTGACACGCTCTTCATAGGCGACGTTGGCCGACCTGACCTGATCGGATCAAAGGGATTTTCGGCAGAGCAGATGGGCTCGATGTTGTACGACTCGATCCACGACAAAATCCTTCCGCTATCGGACGAGACGGAAGTCTATCCTGCACATGGCGCTGGATCGCTTTGCGGTAAGTCTCTCTCGAAGGAAACCTGGTCGACGCTCGGCGAGCAGCGGAAGTTTAACTATGCGCTCAAGCCGATGACTCGTGAAGAATTCATTTCGGTAGTCGCGAGCAATCAGCCTGAAGTGCCCGCTTATTTTCC
>JAQSDP010000337.1 GCA_029945985.1 bacterium
AGCGTATCGGGATCGTCTCGTCGGACAAGATGATGAAGACGGTTGTGGTAAACGTGGACCGAAAGGTGAAGCACCCGGTCTACCGCAAATACGTTCGCAAGAGGAAGAAGTTCATGGCTCACGACGAGACGGGTGCAAAGATCGGCGACAAGGTTCGCATCGTTGAGACGCGTCCGCTTTCCGCCCGCAAACGCTGGCGCGTGGTCGAGATAATTCAGAAGGCGGAGCTTTAAGGAGTTGTCAGTGGTCAGTCGTCAGTAGCTAGCAGAGATAGGCAAAGCTGACAACCGACAACTGCCGACTGACAACTGGAGAAAAGTTATGATTCAGATGCAGACATCTTTGGCGGTCGCTGATAATTCAGGGGCCAAGCGTGTGGTGATGATCATGCCTATTGGCGGATCGACAGCCAAGATCGCTCGGCTCGGCGACAAGATCAAAGTAACTGTGAAGGAAGCCGCTCCCGATGGAACGGCAAAGAAGGGCAAGGTTTATAACGCCGTTATCGTTCGCACGCGGAAGGAAGTTCGCCGCAAGGACGGGTCTTACATCCGCTTTGACGAGAACGCGGCAGTGCTCATCAAGGACGACGGGACGCCTATCGGGACCCGTGTTTTCGGTCCTGTAGCACGCGAGCTTCGTGAGAAGAATTTCATGAAGATCGTATCGTTGGCTCCAGAGGTGATCTAAACCTTACTTGAGCGTATCGCCCTTGCTAACGCGCGGGCTTGTGCAGGGAAAAGAAATGAAACCGGTTAAGACAGGAACAGTAAAGAGCAAGGTAAAGCGTGGCGACCAGGTGGTGTTTATTGCGGGTAAGGAATATAACCGCTATGACAGCGCAGGAAAGCGTCAACCGTATCGCGGTCGCGTGATCGAGGTGGATGTACGGAACGGCAAGGTTAAAGTCGAAGGTGCGGCGGTGATGAAGAAGCACCAGAAGCCCGTCCCGCAGCTCAACCGTGAAGGCGGTATCCTCGAGCGCGAATCTTGGGTGAGCATTTCGAACGTCGCGATTGTAGATCCGGAATCGGGCAAACCGACCCGCGTGAAGATCGAGGTTCGGGACGGCAAGAAGGTTCGCTTGGCAAAGAGCGGCAAGGTGATCACCGAGCCGGACGTTTTCGGCAAGAAAGAGCCGAAGAAAGATAAAGAAGAGAAGGCTGAAGAATAGTTAGTTTGAGTTTGGAAACGGGTCGTATCCCGAGACCCAAACGAGGAATCAAACGATAATGGCAAGACTCAAAGAAAAGTATAAGAACGAGATCGCGGGTGCGCTTGCGAAGGAATTCGAGATCAAGAATCCCTCGGCAGTGCCGAAGGTCACGAAAGTGATCGTCAACATGGGCCTCGGGGAAGCGAGTTCGAATGCGAAGATCCTGGACGTGGCGGCGGAAGAGCTTCGTGTGATTACGGGCCAAAAGCCGGTTGTCACCAAGGCTAAAAAGTCCATCGCGGCTTTCAAGCTTCGCGAAGGAATGAGCATTGGTGCGATGGTTACGCTTCGGGGCGACCGCATGTACGAATTTCTCGACCGCCTGATCTCGGTGGCGCTGCCGCGTGTGCGCGACTTCCGGGGAATTTCGGGCAAAGCATTCGACGGCCGCGGAAACTATACGCTCGGAGTTCGCGAGCAGCTCATTTTCCCGGAAATAGATTTTAACAAGGTCGATAAGACGCGAGGTATGAATATCTCGATCGTCACGACCGCAAAGAATGACGAACAGGCACGTTCGCTGCTGAAGGCTCTTGGAATGCCTTTCAGGCAATAAGTTTATATGGCAAAGATCAGCAAAGTAGTTAAGAACAACGATCGAAAGCGCCTAGTCGCCAACTGGACGGAACGGCGTGCGGCTGCGAAGAAGATCATCAACAACCCTAAGTCGACACCGGAAGAGGTCGATGCAGCGGTGGTTACACTTCAGAAAATGCCGCGCGACGCCAGCCCGGTACGCGTTCGCAACCGCTGTTCGCAGTCGGGACGTCCGCGCGGTTTTGTTCGCAAGTTCGGTATTTCGCGAATTGCATTTCGAAAGCTCGCACTCGAGGGACAGATCCCCGGAGTCGTGAAATCGAGCTGGTAAGACAGTTTTGAATGCGGAAGGCGGACGTGGCCGAACCCCCGCAAGACTAATACGGAGTAAATAGTAATGACAGATCCAATAGCCGACATGCTGACCCGAATTCGCAACGCCATCGCTGCGAATCATCCGCGTGTCGACATCCCCGGTTCCAAATTGAAGATGGAAGTCGCCCGCATCCTTAAGGAAGAGGGCTACATTAACAACTTCACGACGAAGGGCGAAGGCATCAAGTACGTTATTCGAGTTTTTCTGCGTTACGACGCCAAAGGAACTTCCTCGATCACGCACCTGTCCCGCGTTTCCCGTCCGGGCCGCCGCGTTTATGTCGGTGCCGGCGAGATACCGAGGGTGCTCGGCGGATACGGGATCAACATCGTCTCGACTTCACAAGGTTTGATGAGCGGAAAGAAAGCCCGCAAAGAGAATGTGGGCGGCGAGATCCTCGCAGAAGTTTACTAGGAAAACAAGGATGAAGGGCGTACAAGTTCTGACGTCATCCAATCCGATAAAGCTATGTCACGAGTAGGAAAAAAACCGATCACGATCCCTTCAGGCGTCACCGTTGCGATCGAAGATTCGCAACTTGAAATTAAAGGGCCGAAGGGTACATTGAGTACTCCGATCCCGCAGGGCGTGTCGTTCAAGCAGGAAGATGGAATTCTCACTGCTGAACGGGCTGGCGACGATCAGGCTGCATTTCACGGCCTTGCACGTGCCCTTGCCAACAACGCGATTGTCGGTGTCACTGAAGGCTTTGAGAAGAAGATGGACGTCGTTGGCGTGGGTTACAAGGCCGATGTCCAGGACAAGAAGATCGTATTCGCACTCGGATATTCGCACCCGATCGAGTTTCCATTGCCGGAGGGCATTGAGGCTAAGGCCGAGCGCGTGAATACCAAGACATCGATCAATCAGTATCAGTTGACGATCACTTTAACGGGTATCGACAAACAGAAGATCGGTCAGGTCGCGGCTGAATTGAACCGACTTCGAAAGCCGGATGCTTACAAGGGTAAAGGCATTCGATACGCAGACAAGACCTATAAGCTGAAGCCCGGTAAGACCGGCAAGTAGTAATTCATAAATGAGCGATGTAATGCCGAAGTGCTGGACCATCGCTCGGACAAAAATATGGCACAGAATAGCAGAGCAAATATTCGCCGTGCGGTCCACGGCC
>JAQSDP010000338.1 GCA_029945985.1 bacterium
GCTGATCCGCGAACTGCGGGGTAAAGCCTACGAGAGCCGACGACTGCACGACCTGCGGCAGGCCAAATAGCTCATCGTCGGTTGGAAGCTGCGCCCGGATCTCGCCGTCGGAAAGGCCCTTATAGCGGTCGCGGAATACGCGGTAGTCGATAGCAGCACGCGGGATATCGCGGCCATCGAAGGCGGAAAGTAGTTCGCCTAAGCCGATCGCAGCCGCACGTCGATACTCGCGTGACATAACGCTCGGCGAGTTGCGAAGAAACCGCAGAGCGATGTTCGCGGCGGCCGCGGCACGCGTTATGCGCCCGGCCTCCAGAGAGAGATGATCTCGGAGAACCGAGTCATTCGACACGGTGGCGGACTCACCCGTGATCTCGATGAACTCGCTTGAAGCTAATTCCTCCACAAGGTTGCTCAGCTCGTCTCCACCAATTCCGAGCCGATCGCCGAGAACTCCGACCCGAAAGGGAGCATTCGTCGTGATCGCGGAATTGAGTGCAGCCGCAAGACCCGGATGGTTGCCGAGTTCGTCCCTAATCGACCGAGCGATCTCGCCTTCTGTGATCTCGGAAGAGTAGATGCGGGCGGCGTTGCGATATGATGTCAGATCGAGCCCGGAGCCGCGAGCGGCCGACACCATAGAGAGGATGTAGCCGGGACGACGATCGGTCGCGGCGACGATGAGGTCGCGGACGGATTCCGTGATATCGACCTGTAGTTCTCGGGCGGCTTCGTCGGCAATTCGGGCCGAGTCGTCAACAGTCGGCCGGCCGATGAAGAAGGTTCTTCCGGCTCGGTGTGCGATCTCGTAGTTGCGACGGGACGCAAGAAGTACGGTCGATGTATCGGAGGCCGCGAGATGAGCAAGATGTTCGACAAACATCGTCCCGCCTTCGATCGCAGCCGCCTTATGAAGATCGTCGGCGATCACGCAGACGCGGAATCCCGCTTGGGAAGCAGCTCGCAACGGCGATGAGATCGCTGCTCGCAACGAGGATCCCGCGCCATTCGATTCCAGCTCTTCGCAGATAGCGTCAACCCAATCAGCATCAGGTAACGGCGCGAGCCTTCGCAGATCGCGGATGTCCGGCGACGCTGCTATAAGCTGCGGATCGTTCCTGCGGAATGCGACTGCTTGAAGTAGAAATTCGTAAGCGAACCGGTTCGCCGCCTCGGCCGCCGTTTGGTCTTCACGACGCAGAGCGAAATAGAAAGGCACGACGAATCGCTGTTCAGCGAACAGCCGATCATAGAGCTGTTTCAGAAGTTCGGAGAGCCCCGCTCCACGAGTGCCTTTTACGCGAATATGCGACGCCGCGCCGCCGGTGAGAGCAGCAAGATAGAGCTTTTCGGCCTCTTTGGCTCGGTGCTCCAAACCCTCGCTCGTATGGGCGGCAAGGATCTTTTGAGGGCGCTTGGGGGTCATCTAGTGAAAATCTTCTTCGCCGTCTAACAGTGGGTCGTAAACCTGGACATTGTTTCGACCCATATCTTTCGCTCGCATCAGAGCTCGATCCGCTGCAGAGATCAACGCATCAACATTTGCCAGAGCCGGCGTCAGCGTTGCGGCTCCGACACTCAGCGTCACTCTTCGACGCGGAAACTCCGTTCGTTCTATGTGCATCCGGATGCGTTGTGCGATCGCCTCGGCTTCGTCGATACTCGTCGCGGGCAACATTGCTGAAAACTCTTCGCCGCCATAGCGGACCGCAACGTCAGCCCCGCGCAGATTCTGATGGAGGATCGCACCTACCATCCTGAGAGCCTCATCCCCGGCCGGATGTCCAAAGCGGTCGTTATATGACTTGAACTCGTCAACGTCCATCATCAGGAAGCTGAGCGGCTCGCCGGAGCGGTCCGACCGGTTGATCTCTTCTCCGAGGCGTTCCTGTAGATAGCGGCGATTAAGCAGTCCGGTCAGCGGATCGGTCACGGAAAGCTGTGCAAATTCGCCGACCTTTTCGCGTAAGTGCAGACGGTCCAGAGCGACAGCGATCTGCGTGGCGACTGAGTCGAGAATTTCAAGATCATGTTTGTCGAACCGTTCACCGCCTCGCTTATCCGTGAAATTCATCACGCCGATAGCCGCCCCGCCGAGTACGATCGGATAGCTGATGAACGACGCGGTCTTGTATTGCCGCTCAACATCTACAGATGAAAGCGATGCTTTGTTCACATCCGCGACGAGCGCTGGTTTGCCCTTATCAAGGATCGTTCGTGCGACACGGGAACCCAGATCGGACATTGCCGAAATGTCGACCATCGCTCCGATCGAGCCTCTCGCTTCCAGTGAATCCATCGGCCCAACGACGAGCAGCGAAGCTCGCTCGGCTTCCACGAGCCTTGCGGTGATCGCGGTGAGCTTCTGCCAGAAATCTTCGGTGTCGATATCGCGAAGCTGTTCGTTGAAATCCTTCAGAACCGTGGCGATGCGATCCTGCTGGGCAACAGCATCTCGCAGCCGAAGGATCTCAAGCCGCGACGCGACGTAGCGGCAGAAGTTGAGAATGCGGTGGCTGAGTTCGGGGCTGATCTCTTCGCGGGATATGCCGAGAGCGTTGCGGACTTCTCCGCCGATGACGACCGGAAAGAGTTGGATCACCCTCGCCTTCTTGTTCGCGGTTGCCTGCACTTCGCGGAGAACGATCGGCGAATCATCGCGAACTGCCGCACGGATGCGCTTATCGTCGACCGGGATCTCGATCCGCACCGGCTTGTCTTCGAGTTCGCCGCAGACGGCGGCCATTTCGAACTGCTGTCCGTCGCGCTGAAGCCAAAGCGATGATTCGATTCCGTAATGCCGTGCGAGAAATTCAAGGATCCTGCGGCACGCGAGACGGTACGAGACCTTCAGCAAGGTTGGGATAAATGTGCGCCAGGCTTCCCTGTCGGCGGCGGTGAAGTCGCCCCCGATCATCGGCCGATCCGGGACGCCGTCAGGCTCCGCCGGCAGTCTATAGTTCAGCAGCGAAGTCTCAAACGGGTCTGGCGCAGAAATAGGGGTCTCAATGATAGGGGGCGATTCTCGTGTCGGCTCCGGTTCGGCGGCTTTCGGCTTGGGTTTGCGCGGTTTCGTTGGTGCGTCTACCAGCAATTTCGACGCGGCACCAAGCTCACTGCCAAGCCGTTCGATAGGGGCCGAAGATACGGACAGAAGCACGTTATCGAAAAGGGTGTTCTGTGGAAAGCGTCGCCAGTCGCCGGCTGATGCCTTCTCGGTCGCTCGCCGGTAATTTTCGGTGCGGACGAACGTACGCCCGA
>JAQSDP010000339.1 GCA_029945985.1 bacterium
GAGTTGATATTTTACCAAGCCGCGTGCGCGATCAGACGCCGGGTCGACAGCGTTGCCGGGATACTTGAACACGATTATATCCCCGCGTTCTATGTCGCGCATCGGCAGCAACGGCAGAGGATTTCCGCCGGGGTTGAAGATAAATTTGTTGACGATCAGGTAATCGCCGATCAAGATCGTGTTCTGCATCGATCCTGTCGGCACGGTGACGGCCTGCAGAATGAACGTCATCCCGAAAAGAGCCATCACCAGGGTCACCGTCAGCGATTCCAGCCACTCGCGAAACAGCGACTTCGGCGGCCCCTTGAATTTCTTTTCTTCCGATTCGTCGGCCGCCTTCTTCTCGGCTACTTTCTCATCACTCATAATCAGTAACAACTTTACGTCAATTTATCGCCATTCGTTTCGGCGATCATCCTCAAAGCCTCGCTTGCCGCCATCATCTCCGCCAACTTTATCGATCGGCCGGTTCCGGTAGACGTGCCGCCATCCCACGATGCTTCGACAAAAAACGTCCGGTCGTGGGGTTGGCCTTCCGTGCGGATCAGCGCATAAACCGGGGCCGCAAGCTTCTTTGCCTGAAGCGTTTCCTGAAGCAGGGTCTTAAAATCCAGCGAAGACTTGGGCGTTACCGCACTCATCTCTTCAGAAAATACACGCGTTACCAGATCGCGAGCCGCGTCGTAACCACTATCAAAGAAAACCGCTCCGATGATCGCTTCGAGCGTGTCGGCAAGTATCGCGGGCTTTTCACGCCCGCCGGACTGCTCTTCCCCGCGTCCCATTCGAAGGAAATTGCCAAGATCCAGCTTCGAGGCGATGCCCGCGAGCGTTTTCATGCTTACGAGTCGATGCTTCATCAGCGTCAGATCGCCCTCGGCAGCGCCCGGATGTTTCGTGTAAAGCTGCTCGGCAATGACCAGCCCGAGCACGGAATCGCCCACAAATTCGAGCGATTCATTCTCGGTGGTGCGAACCTTAACTTCCGCCTCGCCCTTCATCTTTTCGTGAGCCCACGATCGATGCGTAAGCGCCCTTTCGAGCAAGTCAGGCGTCCGAAACTTGTGTCCGATCAATGTTTCCAGCGTGGCGAGATTCATCTCTGCGGCAAAGCACAATTCTAAGTGTAACGGATATAAAAAGAAAGCCGGGCAGTTTGAGGCCGCCCGGCACGATTTCTAGATCAATTTTATTCAGTTCTGAGGACGTTACGGCTTTTTAGCAACAGCGGTTCCGGTTCCGTTAGCTGCCGGACTTGCGGTCGTGTTGACGGTCGTCGTCGTTGTCGCCGGCTCATCGCTCACCGGCTGGACGGTTGAGGTCGGATCCGGAAGCGGTTTGGCAGTGGTGGCCGTTACCCATTCATTGAACGCGGCAGCCTTGGTCGGGAAACGACGGTTGTACATTGCTTGAAGGTCTTTGTACAGCGCATCCTTATACGTTTTCTCGGCCGGGGTCGTGTCTTTTGCAGCCTTGTGTCCTCGGGCAAGAGCGTCCATTGCTCGCTCGACGTAGCCGTTGTAAAGGGCTTCTTTTGCCTTGATCGTAACGTCCTTGGCTTTAATTTCGCCGTCGAGCACCTTGGCTCGTTCGCCGCCTTCCGGAGTGCTCGGAAGCTTCTTGACCTCGTCCACAAGCGCATTGTACTCGGTCGTGATCTTCACGATCTCTTTACCGATATTCTCAGCTTCGTCGCGGTAGTAATCAGAGATCGTCACAAAGACCGGGGCATACGTCTTGAAGTAGCCCGGCGTCTGCGTAACTTCATAGTACTGAGCTACAGCAGCTTTCTTATTGTTGAGCCCGTAGTAGTTAACAAAGGCTTGAGTGTAAGCAAGCCTGCTCAACGCCTCTTCCTTGTTCGTCTCGTGCTTCAGCACACCGAACGAAGGGGTACCGTCTTTCAACTTTCGATCCGGCTGTATTGAACCGGACTTAATTCCCTCGTGCAAGGTCTTGGCATAACCAGCAGCTTCCGAGGCATATTTGCTCTGGGTTTTCGCCTGAACCGCCTTAGCGACGTCGGCAAGGATGGCAACAGCCATCACGTACTTGACGTTATGGTTGTTCGGGTACTTCGCTAAGATCTGCTTGCCGTTCGTATAGATACCGTCGATATTGTCCGCAACGACAGCCTTGTCAAACGCCTCAAACATCGGGCCGTCCTTCACCTGCCCGAGAGTTACCTCGAGCCGGGGAACCCAGGGCTTTACAAAAGCAACCTGTTCTTTCCAGCTCTCGCAAGCTCCCCATTTTTCAAGAAATTCTTTACCCGCCGCAATCGTGGTGACGAGTTCTGCTTCCGTTTTCTTCTGATATCCCGCGATGAATGCGTCATACTTCGCCGTCGCTGCGTCGAGGTCGTCGCACACGTTCTGAGCGAAGGCACCTGTCACGGCAACAACCGCGACAACGGCGGCCATGCTCATTGATCTAAAAATCGTTTTCATCTTCTTACTTCCTCCGACTGAATCTAGCTGTCCGAAAATCTTGACTGCCGAGCCCGGGAACCACACCTAATGCTCTGCGGAAAGTCAGATGAAGCCCCTAAAACTTTAGTTGCAACATTTCAGAATTTTCATTCGCAGTTACGAACAGTAAATTTAGAGGGACGCCGAATATCTTCGGAATGGTAAATGATCCCGTATGGGTAACCTTCTGTCAAGGAAAACCGCTGATCTACAAACGAAAAGGCACCGCTCATAACTGAGTTGGGTGCCCTTTTTGAACGACTTTCGTACGCCTAGTTCTTCACGATGCGATCGCGGGTTCTCGCGGCTTTTTCCTTGTCGAACTGAATAACCACCGGTGGGAAGTTGATGGGCTTACTTTGTGTTGTTTTCTGGATGAGCTTTTTCGGCTCATCGGCCCGCTTTGCAGCTGATCCGGCAACGATCACTTCGCGCGATGAGTCGCCTTCCGCCATAGCAGCAGTATCGTCATCCTCTTCCTCTGCTTCCAGGTCGGCCACGTTGTTGGGAATGTGGGTCGGATGCAGACTCTTCAGGGCAACGTACTTCTCCTGATTGCGTCGCAGCTTTCCGGCGAGTGCCCGGTAAACATTACCCGCCACCGCCGCCGCATACTTGCCGCGTTCCGATTCGCCTCTGGTGATGACGACAACCGAATACTGCGGATCCTCTACTGGTGCGACCGATGCGAAGAGGCCGATCCACGAACCCTTAAAGATGCACGATCCGGTTTTGCCGGCAACGCCCATTCCGGGCTCGATCCCGCGTCGGGCAGTTCCATAT
>JAQSDP010000340.1 GCA_029945985.1 bacterium
GAGCAAGTCTACGAAGCCGAAAAGCCGAATCGATCGATATGCAGACCAACGCAAGGAACAAACCTAACGCCACGAAATGCAGAGCGTTGACCTGCGTCGAAAATGGATCGAGCGACAACGTCTGCGGAATGTTAGGGACCCCGCCCGTCGAATCCACGATGCCCCACGGAATGGTTTGAATGAGCCCGTAAAGCGCTGCCGCAAAGAGAATTAGCTGCACAGGCTCATGGCTGATTCGGATGGTCCCGCGTGCAATGCCCTCCGTCGCCCAGACTACCACCATGAGCGTGATGGAGACGTAAACGAGTGCGAGCACCCCCTGATGAACCGCTCCGTAAAGTAGCGTCGCGAACGCAATGATCACGAAGATCATTGCGAAGAGAACCTGATCGAGTTTAGATTGGGCTTCCAAAGTTCAACTACCGCAGCCTTTTTAGTGAGAAGTCATCCAACCAAAACATCCCTGTCAAAGGGCATTCCTCAGGGCACGGCTCTCGGCCGCTAACCAGATAAATGCCGTCGCGTCCCTCGGGCAGTGCAAAGTCAATATCCATACGTTGCCATTCATTCGTACCTGTAGGAAATGCGGACGACGATCCGACGATCTGATCGATCCTTGCGCTGCGAATTTCGATGAACGGCAAGCTCCCGCCGCGAAGGTTCTCCGTCCGGATCCAGAAGGAGAGTCGGTACCTCTCACCGGGTACAATGGCAACAGCTTGGGCTAAGACATTAAACTGCGGCTTGGCGTAACCGCGCAGCACAAATTTCAGGCTTCGGCCTCCTCCGTGCATCGTCGAAGTATCGGCGGAGACATCGACCTTTCCATCCAGCCGAGCAAGCGTCCAGTCGAATCTCACATTGCTCTCCGAACTCTTGATCGCAAGTTCGAAATCTCCGTTTGTGATCACTTCAGGGCGAGCCTCGGGATCGATTTGGCCCTGCCGGGAAAACTCCAAGGCTCCTCGGTACGATCCATGAGCTAGAAGATCGCGAGCTAGAGCGTTCACCTGCCATTTGTACTGATATCTGCGGTCGGGCTCGATCATATTCCAGACCCTCAGCGCGTCGTCGGGGCGGTCGATCGACCCGTAAAAATATGCAAGCGTCGCCTTGGAGTCGCCGGAATCCGTAAGGAACTGTTCGACCTGCCGCGGATCCTGCCCAAGCACGCTCCACGCGGCTGAAAAGATTTGAAGGCGATACGGACTGCTATGTTTCGCAGCAGAATTGAAATCAGCGACCGCCTCGGCGACTCGTCCACGCCGTAAATAGAAATTGCCCGCCTGCCAATGCGGGATCGTGTATTCGGGGGCCAGGGAGATTGCCTGGCGAAAAGCTGATTCAGCCTGCTCGTATCTTCCAGCCTGCTCGTTGATGCGCCCGAGTTCTGTCCACGCTCGATAGTGATTAGGCGACCGGCGTGCCGCTTCTTCATAGTGTTGGATTGCTGCGGCGAGGCTCTGGTCATCGAATGCTGTTTTCAAGATGGACCCGGCAAGCCAATATCCTCGCGGACTCGCCCCGGCAAGTGAGATCGATGTTGCGGCGATCTCGCTCGCATCAGGCGAGCCCGCGGATGTGACATCGGCAAACAAGTCCCCGATCTGCCAGCGGACAGCAAACCACCCGAACGTGCACGTTATGATCACTACAACGATACACAGCGTTCGCAATACCACCGGCTTGGAAATGGTTGAAAGATGGTCCGGCACTAGGCTAAGGTATCGAAGAACTGAGCAACCTTAGAAACGACGTGTTCCTGCTGTGCCGCCTCGAGTTCCGGGAATATCGGCAGGGCCAACGTCTCGGCGGCGGCCTTTTCGGATTCCGGAAGATCTCCGGGTTTGTAGCCGACATACTCAAAACACTCCTGTAAATGCAGCGGCACCGGATAATAAATATCCGTGCCAATTCCAGCGTCGGTCAGAAAGCTGCGAAGTTCATCACGGCGGCCGGGCACGCGAACGACAAACTGATTGTAGATGTGCCTAACGTTTTCCCGCTCGAATGGAAGCGTCACTTGCTCACTCAGTCCGGCGTCAGTAAACAGTTCGTGATAAACATCGGCGTTAGCCTTTCGTTTGTCTGACCAGGAATCGAGGTGCGGAAGCTTTACACGGAGCACTGCCCCCTGAAATCCGTCGAGGCGAGAGTTTAATCCGACCCACTTATGGTAATAGCGCTCCTTCGACCCGTGAACCCGAAGCGCTAATAATTTCTCCGCGAGTTCATCATCATCGGTCGTCATGAAGCCGCCATCACCCATGCCGCCGAGATTCTTTGACGGGTAGAACGAGAAGCATCCGATCTCGCTCATCGCACCTGCACGAATACCGTTCTCTTCGGCACCTATCGCTTGAGCCGCATCTTCGACGAGTGGGATCCCATGCTGAGATGCTACGTCGCGGAGACCAGCCATATCCACGCACTGTCCGTAAAGATGTACCGGCTGGATCGCTTTCGTTCGTTCGGTGATCTTGTCCGCGACCTGTGTAACATCAAGGTTGTAGGTCAACGGGTCTATATCAGCAAACACCGGGACCGCGCCGAGTCGGGTTATCGCGCTGACCGTTGCGAAGAAGCTATAGGGCGTCGTGATGACCTCATCTCCCGCTTTGACGTCGAGAGCCATTAACGCGAGAAGCAATGCGTCACTGCCTGACGCGCATCCGATCGCGTACTTCGTACCGCAGTATGCGGCGAGTTCGTCTTCAAGAGCCTTCACCTCGCTGCCGAGGATAAAGCCGTTAGAGTCGAGCACACGACCGAGAGCAGCATCGATCTCGGGGCGAAGTTTTCGATTCTGCTCGGTAAGATCAAGTAAAGGAACGTTCATGACTAACAAAGGCTTAAAAGCTTGATTCTATCGAAACCTCAGATCGTTTGCATTTTGCCGGCATCTTTTCTAGCCTCAGTTCAGATGATAGCCGACCGAAAGAAACGAACCGCCGAGATCATCAAACGTCTGAAAAAGACTTATCCCGACGCCCACTGTGCTCTAAACCACACGACTCCCTTCGAACTCCTCATCGCAACCATACTATCGGCCCAGTGCACTGATGAGCGTGTGAACGTTGTTACGGCGGATCTGTTTCGAAAGTATCGAGGCCCAGAAGATTTTGTACAGGTGCCCCAGGAAGAGCTCGAGCGTGATATTCATTCGACCGGCTTCTTTCGCAACAAGGCAAAGAACATCAAGGCAGCGAGTCAGCGACTGATTGAGGTTTACGGCGGCGAGATCCCGCAGA
>JAQSDP010000341.1 GCA_029945985.1 bacterium
TAGATTCTTCAGCATATAGATCGACCTATCTGCCCGTCGCCGCAATCGCCGATAATTCGCGGTCGGACGTGTTTTCAAATCGGATCTTCCATGTTCCAGCCTTTACAGGATCATTCACGAAGATCGAGCGGAACCATGAACGCGATTCGGGTGAGCCCGCGGCGTTTGTTCCGACGACCCGGCCAATATTATCTATCAACGTGATCGAAACATCCGAAGGGGCCATGAAGACGACTCCGAAGTTTTGGCCGGCTGTGACGGGCACCTCGATCTCTACTGACTGCTTTGCCGCGAGCTTCGCTTCCTTTGCCCAGGAGACTGCCGGCGGAGGCGGGGCGAGTGCGAACGCGTCGGTGCTGTCGGCCGCTCCATAGGATCTCAACGACCTCGCATCGGCATCGGCCATACCGGTCGGAAGGGTCGGCGCGTCAGGGTTGTGATTCCCTTTTGGGCCGATGGCGAGTCGCGGTTTCACGAACGATGAGAAGTCGGCGGTTCCTGTTAGTTCGGTATGGACGTGCTTTGACCTGGCGTTGTCCGCGACGTTCCAGATGGCGGAAGGAACGGTGACGACGCCGTCATTCCATTCATTCGCATAGCAAATGGTTGGCAGAACTTCGCCCGCGAGAGCCGAGAATCTCACACCCTTTCGCTGCGTGTTGATGCGGTTAAAGCCCGAGACATATTCCGTCTGTAGCTGGCGGACCGCTTCGACATTCTTACCCAGCATTTCAAACGCGGTGTTCATATAGTCAGCGCAGGGCGAGCCCAGATTCGGGGTGCCGAGCATGATCAGCCGCGAAACAGGCGGCCGCCCGTCGTGTCCGCCCGGCGGCATTATCTGGCTGATGTAGTATCGGGAGATCAGCCCGCCCATCGAGTGTGCCACGAGATCAACGTGCCATGCGTTGCGGTCTTTTTGAGCATAGTCGATGTACTTTTCAAGCCCTCGGGCGTTATCGCCGATAGAGTTTGTAGGGTCGGTGGACATGAATGATCCGCCGGTGTTCATGCGTCCATGCTCGGGCTTTTCGCCGACCGGAAACGCCTTCCAATCATACGAGTGGGAGGTCGTGAGAATGTTCTGCCACGTCTCCCAGGCCTGCCAGTTACTCCACAGGCCGTGCACGAGCACGAGCGGTTTCGGGGCGACACGAAGGTTTTCCGTCAGTTCGTCAACCTTCTTGCCTTTCTCTTCGAGTTCGGCTTTTACTCGCTGGACGAGCCGCGGACGTCCGTCATCGAACCATGCGTAGCCGGACGAATCCCAGACGAACTCTACCTGGGTTTCTTCGCGAGGCGGAGCTTTTACCGATATGACATTGTCATCGAGCGGCGCGTCCGGCCGGGCCCCGTCCCATTTGTCGCCTTTGTAGGTCTCCTTGAATCGGACATCAGCGTACTTTTCCTGCGGCGAGGTGTTGAGTACGGTCGCGGTGATCTTCACGAGATTGCCGTCGACGGTACTCTCCTGCTCGCTGACC
Organism: bacterium; assembly: GCA_029945985.1. Classification (GTDB taxonomy): domain Bacteria; phylum Acidobacteriota; class Blastocatellia; order Pyrinomonadales; family Pyrinomonadaceae; genus OLB17. Next base: position 1,485 of record JAQSDP010000341.1, read on the forward strand.
TCGCGCCATGCATTCCAGTCGGGGAACTTCATATCCTCGAACTTGATGTCGACGAGCCTCAGTTCGCCGCCGCATCGCTGTAGGTTCCAATCGATCGTCTCAGTAACATTTTGAAAGGTCTGTGTGAATGACCCGGAGATCTTGTTCGGGTTTTTCGGGTCTACCTTGTGAGCTCCTGTGGAACTGAGCGAGTTGCCATCGATAGATGTTTCGGTCGGCGGCATCGTGAATGATTTACCCTCTTTCTTAGTGCATTGTCCGCTGAAGGTCGTCGACTGCGATCCCTCAGCCTTTCCCTTGATCTGCGGGATCGCGACGCTGACCGTGTAGCTGCCGTCGTCGTTCACGCCGACGGTAAAACTCGCATCGGTCTTCTCGGATCCGGAGACTCTCGACATCGAGGTTGAAGTACCGCTCATTTCCTTCCACGTCTTCCCGCGATCGCATGAGTTGAGTTCGACCGCGTCTACCGTTTCATCGGACGACATGAAGTGCCGAACGGTCGCCTTTGCGTCGCTGCTGCCGTTGCCTTCGACGCCGTCAACGACCGAAACTCGCGCACGGTAGTCGTACTTCATCTCCCACTTCCGCGTGTCGTAACCGCGGCCCGATACGCGCTCGACCTTTTTGTTGTCAGTCATCGACTGTGTCCGCGTGTATGTGACGAGGCCGGTCCAGGCGCCGGTGCACTTGGTCGCGGACGGAGCTTTGTTAGCAGCGACGGAGCCCTTTCGCGTTTGGGCGAAAAGAGCGGTCTGCGATCCGAAGATCGATGCGATTACGAGAAAGGCGGATAGTCTGCGGGATCTCATATACATATCTCTCAAGTAAGGACTTCTGAGCTGTAACGCGGAGGGTGGGCGGGTTTCGTATCAGGAGCGGAAGAGCGGGGGCAAGCCCGCCTTCCGGACTGAGACTGGTTAATTCGATTCCGTTGCGGTTAACAGATTCGACAGGACCAGTGTCAGTTAGGAAGGGCGGCTTGCCCCCGCTTTACTGCAAATTATTCTATTTGCCTAGGGTATCGACGATCGCCTGGGCGGCTTGTTCGACAGCGGCGGAGATGATGTCGTCGCCGTTGGACTTCGCCTTGACCTTGACCTGCTTGATAAGTGCGTTCGAACCGTCAGGCTTCTTCGCATTGACGTCAAGGGTTAATTCGTCTTTGGCCTTAACGTTGCCGGAAACGTTAGCGGCTGTGTAGATCGCGGTTGATGCTACGCTTCCCGCGACTGCTCCCGCGGCGCTTCCCATTCCGGCGACCGGTGCAACGCTGCTCAACACCGGGGCGATCGCCTTGAACATCCCGAATCCGCCACCGCCTTTCTTGTGGGCGACGGTAGCGTGTATGACGAGATCGCATTCCTTCTGCTTGGCTTCTGCGTCGATCGCGGACGTCAGTTTGGATTCGAGTACAACGACCTCGACGTTCGGAACTTTTAGATATTCGCGAAGTGAGTTCTGGACCGCCGTGGCGAGTTCGGCGGCTGCGAGGCCTTCGCCGACTGCACCGGTCTTGACGTTTGCGAGCCCGATCCTTACAACGCCGCTCTGTTTTGCGCCGAGTTCGGTCGTTGCTTCGGCTGCTTTCGTATTGGCACCGGCGAGGACATTGCTCGTTGATACGGTCGGGAGGTCACTAGGAGATCCGACCAACGCCCCGCCCGAGAACGCGGTTGAGTTACCGGTAGATGTCCTAGGCGTGCTGATGCTTGAAACCGAAGCATACATCTGGCTCGCATCCGACA
>JAQSDP010000342.1 GCA_029945985.1 bacterium
TTAATTTCGAAAGTGGATTTTCGTACGGACCAAGTAAGGTGGAATTTACGAACGGTTAGAGAGGTAGGAAAAGAGCAAACGGAATGTGGCACGTGCCACATTTTAGTGAATAGCGAATGGATGAGTAGTGAATAGTGAGCTGCGTTTTATGGGCTACTCGTCACTTATCACGGTTGACTGATCTTTGATTTGTGGCACGTGCCACATCCGTTTTGGACCTTTCAAAAAAGAGCCGAAGCTGGCTGAGACGGCCGAGACGGCTGAGCAATTCATAAACGTTGCAGACACAGTTGTACGCGCTGCACCTCGTTTTTTGGTCGGATGTCGGCTCAAATTCCGTCTGCACCGCGTTCGACCCCGCTACTTGCGACCGGCGCCGACAACCACCGGCCGCTCCGCCGCCCCGAAGCTCACGCCAGCCGCCCCCCAGAACGGCTCCGACGCGACCCGATCAAAAACCCGGCACCGACTGCAGCGATGAATGGTCCAAGTTTCTTCCGAGAGAGGAAATACTAAAATTCTTCTGGCCAGTCGTCGTTGTCCTCGTCGGAGTCGAGCCGTACCACGGAGAAGATGAAATCACTAGCGGGCCAGTCGTGAATGCAGATCTCGTTTCCCTCGAAGTGAATGACGTGCGCGTGATTCCCATTGACGAGGACCACGGAACCCGGGCGAACCTCGCGACCGTTATCGTCGTAGATGATACGGTGAGTGCCGTCGTCACTTAATTTCCAACTCGCGAATCCCATACTAGTTGTAACAATCTATCCGTTTTGTCGTGCGGTTTCGGTCCGCTATCTGACGTTGGGATCCGAACTGAATTCGGTATCGAAACTAGCAGGAGAAAGCGAACGCTTTACGCCGGGTTTTTTCTTTCCCTTATGGCCTTAGGGATCGGCGCGACCACACGGAACCCGTGGGGTCTGGTCGATGCGGAATCAGTTCGCGGGAGGGAGTGCTCAGAGAGCCTGCAAGATCCGGCCGAACAGAAAGAGCCAGAGCAAGGAACCGTAGATCAACTGAAAGGCGATCAATCGCGACCAGAGAACTCTTTCCCGGTGTTGTATCCAGTTTTCGATCTCGAAGTCTTCCCGTCGGTGCAGAAGCTGTCCGGGATGATCCGGATCTTCGGTGACAACGAATTCTCTGCGACGCATAATGCGGTTGGATGAATCGAGGTCGGCGAAGGTTTTCTGCGAACCATTGTGTTGAATAGCGAATTGACTCCTAAAAGCAGCCGCCTTCGTTTGAGCAGCGTTTTGCGAGAAATCCGACAAGGATCGCGGCTGCGGTACCCACGGCCGCAATAGTGATGATGGCCGTGGTGGATAGTCCTCCGCTCTTTTGGACCTTCGCGACCTTGCCATATTCGAAAACTCTTTCGGTCCCGGTCCTTTGATCTTTCAGCGTGAAGTCGTTGTCATCAGATCTCACGATACGGCCTTTTGCGGTCTCGCCGATCGAATTCGTGACCTTAACTGTTTTATTAACGTCGGAATATTGCTTTACCTTTTCTCGGATCTTCGCATAAGCGGCATCGCCAGACCCTGTTGAAGTCTGAGCGAATCCGCTGGAAGCGAGGCAGATGACGAAAAGTGCGAAGAATGTGAGTGTGAGTTTGAGTGAACGCGTCATATATCTTTGCTTAGAACTTAGCATCCCCGTTCTGTTTGACTCCAGCAACGGCGCCCGCCGGAGGCAGCATCCCGGCCGGGTTCGCAAAAAGAGAAAGGTTGTTATGGCGGAACTCTTAATCGGCCAGGACTCGAATGCGGTCTGGGGGGAGGCCGACCATGCATTGGTCGCCGGGGTTTAAGCCGATTAGGCGGGTGACCATTGCCTGGAGACGGAGGCCGGAGCAGTCGAGGGTGACGTAGGTAGACGGGCCGGAGAAATTGATGTCAGCGATTGTGCCTTTGAGGAGGTTGTCCTCCGGGAACGACGCGCCGAAGCTGAGGACGACCTGCTCGGGACGAATGGCCAGCCACGCGTTGCTGTTGATGGCTCCAAGGCCGCGAAGTTCGGTCCGCTGTGTGAACAGGCGATGTTCGCCGTCGATGGTTTGGAATTCCGGGAGATCGGCTTTCGACGACGTTAACCGTCGAGCTTCGATCAGGTTGCAGCGTCCGGTGAGAGACGCGACCAGACGGCTTGCCGGTTCGTGATAGAGTTCGCGAGGCGTTCCGATCTGCCGGATGTAGCCATCGGCCAGGATCGCGGCACGGTCGGCGAGAAGTACGTCGTCAAAGGAAGCCGTTGAGAAGATCACCGGTTCCGTTCGAGTTTTGAAAGATTCCGCGAGCTTGAAGCGCTCATCAGCGTCGAGACCCTTGAACGGTGAATCGACGAAAAGCGGTCCAGACGCTTCGTTGATCCGCGAACGATCGAACTGCATCATTCCCGCAACCGTCTCCGGGCGAAAGAGCCTTGCGATGAGCGAAGGATTGCTCTCACCGAAAAGGGAATTATTAGAGATCTCCTGCAAAAGCTCGCGTTTGCCTGATCCGTTGCGCCCGAAGATGGCGAATACCTCGCCATCCGCAACGTCGAACGACACATCGCGAAATAGCCACTGATTACCGTTTCGTTTTGAGAGATTTTCGACCTTTATCGGCATGATCTGCTAACGATCTGGAACTTTGGGCGAGAATTAGCGTGCAAAGAAAAGTATGCTGTTGTCATCAATTTAAGGCAAGTATAGACTTTAAAAGCCATGGCAAAGAAAGAACGCAGCATCAAGCGAAAAATAGCACACGCCGCCGGCTGGCAGCTCTTCAAACGAGGAGCGAAAATGCTTCCGTTTGGCGGTACGGCCGTTGCCATCATTTTGGTCGGCAGCGACATTAGGCAGAAGGGCGTGGTCAATGGTGTGGTAAATTCGGCTATTGACGCCATCCCCTTCGTCGGGCTGGCGAAGAACGGTATCGAGATCGTTCGCGGGAAAGATTTTCTGGCCGACAAAGAGGAAAGCAAAAATGGATCGAAATCAGCTTAAGGCCATTGCGGGGTCCGTACCGGGCAAGTTGGATGTTAAGCCCTTACTAACGTGCGGGCTTCTGCACTTGACCGTGCTGCTCTCCGTTGGATTGTTCGCGATGGAGGTGGATGCTCAGACCAGCCGCCGCAAGCCTAAGGCGACGCCGACTCCCGTGCGAACAACCGAGCCTGCGATCATCAGTCGTGCGGATGATTTTCCTACGGTAGTGATCGAACCGGCTCCGGTGA
>JAQSDP010000343.1 GCA_029945985.1 bacterium
TCGCATAGGCCGTATCTACACCGGAGAGAATTGGAATCCCGACCTGCGGGCTCCTCTCAGTGCACCCGGAATTCAGGTGGCGCAGGGAGATTACATTCTCGAAGTGAATGGCCGTCCGCTGGCACCGCCCGTTAGCCCCTACAACGCATTCGAGGGCACCGCTGGCCGTCAGACGATCATCCGGATCAACAAAACGCCGTCGATGGAAGGGTCGCGTCTCGTGACCGTGGTTCCTGTGGCGAGCGAGGACGGCCTCCGTACGCGTGCCTGGGTCGAGGACAACCGCCGTCTCGTTGACAAACTATCGGGCGGCCGGCTTGCTTATGTGTGGCTGCCTAATACCGGCGGCGGCGGATATACATATTTTACCCGCTACTACTACGCACAACAGGATAAGGAAGGCGCGGTCATCGACGAACGCTACAACCAGGGTGGAATGGTAGCGGATTACATCGCAACTGAGCTGGAGAGAAAGCTAATGGGCTTTTTCGCGCTGCGCGATGGCCGGCCGTCCACGTCACCGATCGCCGGTATCTTCGGTCCAAAGGTGATGATCATAAACGAGTCAGCGGGCTCGGGCGGTGACGCCCTTCCCTTTATGTTCCGTCAGCGCAAGATCGGGCCTTTGGTAGGAACACGCACGTGGGGCGGCCTGGTCGGTACACTTGGATTTCCCACGACAATCGACGGAGGCGGCATCACCGCCCCGAACCTAGCGTTCTATAACCTTGAGGGTGAATGGGATGTCGAAAATGTCGGTGTCGCACCTGATATTGAAGTAGAGTACACAGCCGCAGAGGTGATAAATGGCCGCGATCCCCAACTGGAGCGAGCCGTGGCGGAAGCGATGAAGCTGCTCGAGAAAAATCCCGTCCCGAAGGTTCCCCGACCGGCTCCGATCGATCGAGTGGCCAGAAAGCCTGTAGCAGCTCGTAGTAACCGCTGAGAGCGAGGATCCGATGAATAAAGTGATGAAAGCGTCTTTGCATGTTGTGCTGGCCTTGGCCTTTTTCACGGTAGTCGCACCGGTTCTTGCGCAAACGCCATTCGCTCAGTTCACCCGTACGGACGTCATGATACCAATGCGGGACGGAGTACGCCTTCACACGCAGGTCTATGCACCGGCGACTGCGGACGAAAAACTTCCGATATTGTTGCTCAGGACTCCCTACGGTATAGGTAACGCAACTGCTGCACAATTGGCCGCCGCGATACCCGAATTGTCCGCAGAGGGCTATGTAGTGGTCCGTCAGGACATTCGCGGCCGTTTCAAATCAGAGGGACAGTTCGTCATGCTACGGCAACCGCGCGATCCCAAAGACAAGCAGGCGATCGACGAGAGCACGGATACCTACGACTCGATCGAATGGCTGCTAAAGAACACACCCAACAACGGGAGCGTTGGCATGGCCGGCACGAGCTACGGTGCCTGGCTGAGCGTGATGGGAATGCTCGATCCCCATCCGGCACTAAAGGCCGTTGTACAGCAGGCCTCGCCGGCGGATATGTGGCTCGGTGACGACTTTCACCACAACGGAGCCTTTCGGCTGAGCTATGGCCTCGAATATACGTACATGATGGAATCGTCGAAGGAGATGGCCAACCCATCGGCCATCATCGACCGTTATGACACGTACGATTGGTACCTTGACCTTGGGGCGCTTTCGAACGTGGAGGCCAAATATTTCCACGGTAAGTTTCCAACTTGGAATGACTTTGTAAATCACCCCGACTACGACGCGTTCTGGAAACGACAAGGGTTCGCACCCTGGCTAAATCGGGTGACTGTACCGACGCTGAACGTGGCGGGATGGTGGGACCAGGAAGATTTCTACGGCCCTATAAAGATCTACGAACTGCTCGAGCGGCACGACAAGGCGAACCAGAATTTCCTCGTCGTCGGACCATGGAACCATGGCGGCTGGTCGAATGGCGAAGGCAGAAAGCTCGGACGCATCGACTTCGGCAGTGCGACCTCTCAATACTACCGGCAAAACATTCTTGCCAAGTTTTTTGCGCACTTCTTGAAAGGGAAAACAAGTCCGGATCTCCCCGAGGCATCAACATTCAGGACCGGAGCCAATGAGTGGGTGCAGCACGATGCATGGCCACCGAAGCGAAACGTCGTTGGCCGTCAGCTTTATTTCCGCGAGAAAGGGAAACTATCTTTCGAACAACCGTCGGCGAGTATGCAGCCCGCCTTCGATAGCTACATTTCTGATCCGAATAGCCCGGTTCCATATCGTCCGCGTCCGATCATGCTGAGATCGGGGTGGGGGACCTGGCTGGTCGAAGACCAGCGTTTTGTCGATCGTCGGCCGGACGTGCTCACTTGGGCAACCGAACCGTTGACGGAAGATGTAACGGTCTCAGGGAAGATCGTGGCCAATCTTTTTGCATCAACTACCGGCACCGATAGCGACTGGATCGTCAAGTTCATCGATGTTTATCCTGAGAAGTATGACGCTGATCCAACGATGGGCGGTTATCAACTGATGATCGCGAGCGATGTATTCCGAGGACGCTACTATAAGAGCTTTGAGAAACCCGAAGCCATACCTTCAAACTCGGTAGTTCGTTATCAGATCGGATTTCCTGCCAACGACCACGTATTCAAGAAGGGCCACCGGATAATGGTCCAGGTGCAAAGCAGTTGGTTCCCGGTCATCGATCGCAATCCGCAGAGTTTTGTGCCGAATATCTTCCATGCTAGGGAAACGGATTTCCAAAAGGCCACCCAACGGATATATCGCTCCGGACCACAGGCCTCGCACATCGCGTTGCCGATCGTCGAGACAGCCCGATAACTTTTGAATTCTTATAGTGCTTGTCGAAACACCTTATGAAAGAACTTAGATCCTGGATCCGAAGAACTTGGTCGCGATCGCTGCCGCCCCTGTTCGGCATAGCCGTACTTGCTCTGAGTTTTCAAAGCGCGATGGCGCAAAATATCGAGCGTGTTGTTGCAGAGCTTGAGCCTGAGATCCATCGGGCCCTTATCGAAGGGAAAATCCCGTCAGCCTCGATCGCGCTTGTTTCGGGCGACAAAGTGATATGGACAGGTGCTTATGGATATTCAAATCTGTGGGCACGCACCCCGGCAACGCCGAGCACGACATATCTGATCGGCTCCACCTTCAAAACGATGTCCACTGTGGCGCTTCTGCAGCAGATGGAACAGGGAAAATTCAAGCTGGACGATCGCGTTAACG